>JAYVYE010000029.1:0-5866 GCA_043784545.1 Candidatus Microsaccharimonas sp. | reverse complement strand
CGGCATTATCCGTGACCTGGTCGGCCACGGCGTTGGTCATGAAATGCACCAAGCGCCCGAAGTGCCAAATTTTGGCCGTAAGGGAACTGGTGTCCTACTGACACCTGGTGATACGATTGCAATCGAGCCTATGGCAACACTGGGCGGTGATAATATAAAGCAAGACGACGATGGGTGGACGTTATCGACCCGCGACGGCTCTTTGGCGGCTCATTTTGAGCACACGGTGCTTGTGACTGAAAACGGTGTCGAAATTTTAACGCAGTTGTAATGCTTTGTTTCCAGCCTCCTCTCACTGTCCTCTTTCGGGGGCCGCTTTATGGGGAACTAACGTTCGCCCATGGCGCTCGGCTCGCCCCGAGAGGGTACATCCTCCTCTAGAGAATAGTGAGAGTAGGCTGGAGCAGAGGGTGATTACTTCTTGAAAACTTTTAATGTTTAATATCAAAATAGTGAAAAGCTTTACTGTTTTCACTGCCAGCTGGGTCCTTTAATAAACAGACACGTGTCAGATCTCGCGTACCTAGCACGCCGACAGGCGATGGAAAAAACTGATCAGGAGCAATCACTTGTCTCCCTTTCCAAGTCAAGGTCATGTGAGGATAGTAGTTTGCGCCATCACGTTCTGGGTAGCGAGATTCAATTCTATCTCCTAAAAAGTTAATGACGTCGTTATGAAACAGCATCAAACTAGGGACTTGGTCTATTAGTAACACATCAACAGGCATGTCATGAGGTCTCACTACGCCCTTAAAAGTGATACCAAAGTGACAAGCACGATTATCAAAAAAATCGTTCAGTAACTCAATAAGTTCAACTTCAGAAATTCCGTGGAGACCGAATCGACGCTTTACTGCAACGTTTGGTATCCATCCCTGCGGTCCATCGTAAATGGGGGTTCCAATAGCTGGCTCTAGACCGCCACCCATAAACACTACTAATTGGTAGGGATAATTCATGTCTTGAATATAGATGAGTTAATGAAACGTTGCAAGAAATTATTCCTAATAGCGCATCCCAACAATCTGCCGGCTTGCTTCACGGCGGAGGATGTCCCCGAAAGGGCGAGCCGAGCGCCATGGGCGAACTTTAGTTCCCCATAAAGCGGCCTCCGAAGGGTAGTAAGCCGGCAGATTGTTGGGCTTACCTCGAAACAACAAACGGCGCTTGCGATTGACTTAGGAATCGTACTTGTCGAACCTATGCCGTAAGCGCTATACTAAACAACATGCAAGAAGGCTCACTCTACGCTGTCGGAATAGACATCGGTACGACTACAGTGCGGACAGTTGTCGCACACATTGACGGATCAACCGGTGTTCCCACCATTGTTGGTGTTGGGCAGGCTCTTAATAGTGGTATGCGCAAAGGTGTGGTCGTGAACTTAAACGGCCCAGCGCAGGCAATAGATGAAGCGCTCGGTGAAGCTGAACGAATGAGTGGCTACCAAGTCGATGCGGCTACAATTAGCGTTAACGGTGCTCACATCCTTAGTACTCACGCTGATGGCATGGTGGCGGTTGGTGCAGCTAACCACGAAATTACGCGCGATGACTTGGCGCGCATCGAAGAAGTAGCCACGTTAGGAAAAGTGCCGGCTAACCGCGAAATTCTCGACGTTATCCCGCATGCCTACAAACTTGATGGCCAAGACAACATCAAAGACCCGCTGGGTATGACTGGAACTCGCCTGGAAATTGACGCCCACGTTATTTCTGGCTTAACACCGTACTTGGTTAACGTCCAAAAAGCAGCTGAAACTGCCAAAGTTGAACCACGCGCTGTCGTGACGACTGCGATTGCTGCTGCTCGCGCCGTCCTGGGGGAACAACAGCTTGAAAATGGTGTCGCCGTTATTGATATGGGTGGCGCAACGACCAGTATCGCTGTTTACGAAGAAGGTGACTTACAATACACCGGTGTTATCCCAATTGGTGGTGTTAATATCACTAATGACCTGGCGATTGGACTAAAAACTGACCCAGAAGTCGCTGAAAAAATTAAATTAGAGCATGCTTCAGCTATTTCCCGAAAAGAAGATGCTGGCATCAGCTTGAAACATGATGGCGAAATTCTTAGTTTCAAGACCAGCGACATTGATGAAATTGTCGAAGCTCGGCTCGAAGAGATTTTTGAAGCCATTCAACATCAGCTAAAAAAAGCCGGTCGTGCCGGTAAGCTCCCCAGCGGCGTCGTTCTGACGGGTGGTGGTGCCCAACTAAAGCACATTGCTGAATACGCTAAAAACTATCTAGGACTTGCAGCCCGGATTGGAAAACCAACCGGATATGGGGGTGTGGCTGATAATATTGAAAAGCCATCGTTTGCAGCAGCAGTCGGACTCATGCTGATTGATGCCGAACGAATTGCGGTCGGTAACAGTAGTAAAACCAAGAAATCGAAGCTGTCGATGAAGGACGCTTCGAACATTGTGACGAAATTATTTGCTCGATTTAAAGCCTAGTGTTTCCCTCTGGTAGGGAAATGGTATACTAGGAAAAGATTAGATAGACAGACTGAGGAGAAAAGGGACGACATGCCTGAAGTTAAGCCAAGTGATATACAGAGTTTCGCCAGTATTAAAGTTGTTGGCGTTGGTGGTGCCGGTGGTTCAGCAGTAAATCGCATGAAGGAGGCCGGGCTTTCTGGTGTTCAATTCATTGCGATGAATACGGATGCCCAGGCACTCCATAATTCAAAAGCTGATACAAAAATTCATCTTGGTCATAGTACGACCGGTGGACTTGGTGCGGGTGCCGACCCGGTGGTAGGTGAAGCCTCTGCCAACGAATCTCGTGAAGAAATAAAAGAAGCCCTGCAAGGTGCTGACATGGTCTTTGTGACGATTGGTGCTGGTGGTGGTACTGGTTCAGGCGCTGGCTACGTCGTAGCTGAAGTTGCCCGAGAACTTGGTATTCTGGTCGTTGGTGTTGCTACTAAACCATTTAGTTTTGAAGGTGAAAAACGCCGCCAAAACGCCGAATGGGCGATCTCTCAACTACGTCGTCACGTCGACACACTTATTACGATTCCAAACGACCGTCTGCTACAAACGATTGACCGCCGAACACCACTGCTTGAGACTTTCAAGATCGCCGATGATGTTTTGCGACAAGGTGTTCAAGGTATTTCTGAGCTTATCACTGAACATGGTTTGATTAACCTCGACTTTGCTGACGTTAAGGCAATTATGAGCAACGCCGGTTCGGCCCTTATGGGAATCGGACGGGCGAGTGGTGACAATCGTGCGGCCCAAGCTGCCCAGCAAGCAATCGAATCACCACTGATCGAAGTCTCTATCGACGGCGCCAAAGGCGTACTGTTCAACGTGACTGGTGGCTATGACATGAGCATGAGTGAAATCCAAGAAGCAGCTGAAATCATTACTAGCGCAGTTTCGCCAGATGCTAACATCATCTTTGGTGCGACCTTGAAACCAGAAATTGAAGATGAATTAATCATTACGGTCATCGCAACTGGCTTTGACTCGGCGTACTTCCGTGAAACTGAGACTGAACCCGAAGCAGCCAATGTGCCGTTGAACGATCGTATGGCTGACGAAGTTGTCAATGACGTCGATATGAACCTCGACCAAAACGAATCAGCTGCCATTTTCGCCGAAGAAAACCACGATAACAACATCTGGAACCAACCAGCTGAACAAGAAGATGAATCAGACACACCGGCATTCTTACGTCGCCGCAAAAAGCGCAATAAAAAGACAGAGGAATAGATAATGACACAAATCAATATCGGCGACAGTCGTGTCGTCGAATCTCGTGAAGTCAGTGATGGCGTCACTATCCGTCGCCGTCGCGAAACACCAGATGGTAAACGATTCACTACCTACGAACGTATTGAAAAGCCCAACTTGGCTGTGATCAAAAAAAGTGGTGTTCGCACCTTGTTTGACCGTGATAAATTATCAATTGCGATTAAACGTTCAGTCGGAAAATTCTTTGATTCAGAAGTTGAAGTTGAGGAAATGATTAACAAGATCGAGGACGGTTTGTACGCCCTAGGTGAAAACGAAATTACGTCAAAACAAATTGGTGATAAGGTCCTCGATGAACTAGCTTTTCGTAACGAAGTTGCCTATGTCCGATTCGCCAGCGTTTACCAAGACTTTAAAACGCTTGATGACTTCTTGAAAATACTTGAACAACGCAAGCAAGCCACTGAAGACAAGAAGGTCGCGTAACTCTTATGCGCGTGATCGTGATCTACAAAGATCAAACTGATTATGCGCGCCAGGTGCTGGACTATCTGCGTGATTTTCAGCGCCAAACCGGCCACGAATTAGAAGTTATGGACCCAGAGTCTTTGGCTGGCATCGACTTTTGCCGAACCTACGACATCATGGCAATGCCAACGATGATCGCCCTGTCGGATGACGGTGCGCTTCAGAATAGTTGGTCCGGACTGCCGTTACCAACCATCAGCGAGGTCAGTTATTATGTCCAATAAATTTATGAACAGCTTTAAAAAAGAGCACCGCCAAAATAATTATGCAAAGTATGTGTTTAGTGTGATGCTGATTGGTGGGGTCGCCGCCTTAATTGCAGCTTTCGTGCTAACGGTTGATAAATTTATTGTCCTACAAAACCCCAGCGCCATCCTATCTTGTAGCGTTAATATCGTTTTAAACTGTTCAACCGTTATGCAAAGCTGGCAGTCGCACCTATTTGGCTTCCCAAATATGTTATTAGGACTGATGGCCTTTCCAGTTATGGTAACGATCGCCGTACTGGGTCTTTCCGGTGTTAAGTTCCCGCGCTGGTTTCTTATTGCAGCCAACATTGGTTATTTATTGGCGATCATCTTCTCGTACTGGTTATTTTTCCAAAGCGTTTACGACATTCAAGTACTCTGTCCATGGTGCCTGCTAGTGACAACCTCCATGACGCTGACTTTTTCATCGATGTTGCATTATAACCTGAAAGAAAATACTTTTGGTTTCGCTAAAAAATATAACGAACCAATCCAACGGTTCCTGGCGGCAGGGTACCACCAAATGATTGTCCTGGGCTGGTTGGCACTGATGGTTGTACTTGTTTTTCTTAAGTTTGGCGAAGCCCTTTTCGCCTGACTATGAACCCTGAACAAGCTTTTTCGGCTGAGTTCGCAGATGATTTACCACTGGATGTGGAGGCAGTGTGTCGTCGGATGAACGAGCTAGGGATATACGCTTCTATCGACGACATTGTCGGTGACGATGATAGCGACTTCATTCGGAATGTGGCAAGCTTAGCCACTCAATACGATGGTGACGTCAATGAATTTTTTGAAGCGCTTGGTATCTCGGTCACGCTCCGCCGTGACATCGTTTAATATGTCTGCTAGTATAGTCACAGAGACATTCGAGTGGTTATCAGCCATAAGTCTTTCGGAAGAACCCTCTCGCTCGCTGGAATGAGATTAGTAGAACCGAACGCGCACGCGACGTTACAGCGATTAAATAAGTGCTGAAGTATAAAAACTTTCAGAAATCGGATGGTACCACCCAGAAAAGGGTTCCGATGGATGAGAGTTTTATTTTATTTAAAAATACCAAGGAATAGCCATGAAGTTTAAAGCCAACACCCGTCGCCGCGCCCAGGAATACGAAAAAGACATTGTCCAGTACTGGAAAGCTAACAAGACATTCGAAAAATCAGTTGATCAAAGACCAAAAGACAATTCATACGTTTTCTACGACGGCCCACCATTTATTACCGGCGTACCACATCATGGAACACTGCTGAGCTCGGTTGTTAAAGACGCCGTGCCTCGTTACCAAACAATGAAAGGCAAGCATGTCGAGCGTGTCTGGGGCTGGGATACGCATGGTTTGCCGGCTGAAAACTTTGTTGAAAAAGCGATGGGT
>JAYVYE010000028.1:0-2557 GCA_043784545.1 Candidatus Microsaccharimonas sp. | reverse complement strand
GGGATTATAAATCAATTGTTTCAAGCTTTTTTTCTCGTACTCACCAAGCGCACCAATTAAAAATTCCTGGGCAGCTATTGAAGGTGCCGGGATGGCCATAGGAATGACAGACGAAAGCATGTCGAGTTTGATGGCTTCTTTTAAGTCGAGGCGATGAATTAAAGCCGGTAATAAACTCTCTAGGCTCCGCGATGTATGGTAATCGGGTGTTGCGGTAAAACCGATAATTAATGTATCAGACTTGATGTCATTAATGATTCTTTGGCTGTTAGCGCCAAGTGCTTTATGGCCTTCATCAAGAAAGATGATATCAAAATTCTGGTTGATGAGGTTCACTAATTTAACGTGGCGATTCCCCTGTCCGTCGATTGTGGTAATCGGCGCCGCGGCTAACTTCGTTAAGGAGGCGTAGGTCGTGATAGTCACTTGAGCATCAAGTCCACGCATACCAGCTGGCGTGTCGCTATAAAATGTCCCGACATTCATATGGGGTGCAAAGCCCGCGAAACCTTTGTCTCCACGACTACCACCAAGGGTTTGACGAACAAGGTCTTTTGTTGGTGTGACAACGAGTATTTTTGGTAATTTTTCCGCCTGGTAGCTAAACGCCTCGGCGAGTGTCACGAAGAGCACGGTCTTGCCTGTGCCGGTTGGGGCTTCAATGTAGCCACGATGATTGCCACTCCGTAGAAATTCAACCGTATCTTTAATAATCGCTTTTTGGTAATCGTATAAAATATCAGCTTTTTTACCATCCGCAGTGTACCGTTCTAATTTATCAAGATACGGTGAACTAAGTACCGAAGATGGGCTAAGGGGTGGGGTGTCGGGTAGTACAGGCGTTATCATCAAACAACCATTATCTCATCTTAGTGGCAATCTGTCGCCTTTTTTATTGGTGCGTATTATTTTTTTGTTTAGACAACTAATAGCGGGGCTCTTTAGTTCCCTATCTCTCAGTCTGGTTGGGGAATTAGAGTTATAGGCAAAAAGCTCCGCAAAGTGCGGAGCTTTTTTATAAATTTGGTGATCCCACCGGGAATCGAACCCGGATTGTCAGGATGAGAACCTGGTGTCCTAACCGTTAGACGATGGGACCACGGTAATTTGCATGGCACAGTAACTGCCCTACTTTATCAAATAACCTCTGTAAAGTCCATATGAAAAGTATCACAATCTGCAGCGCTGGGAATAATAAATAATCTTTAAACACTCGTTAATTTAAGTAAGCGCTCGCAACCGATGCACCGAAAAAAACCATCAAAACAAGGACTTTTAAGATATCTGGTAGTTTTTGTGATGTCCAAGCCAAAACAGAAATCGTCGCAATAACCGTACCAATAGCAAGCAGGGTTGCTAGTCCGATAGCATATCCGGCTATGCCGCCAATGTAGAGACCGCTCAGATGAAATGTCGGTTGAATCAATAGCAGTAGACTAATGACTGTCGTTAGGCTGATCGGTAGGGCTCGCAAGGTGTGATTATGGAATGTTCTTGCAGCCCATTTGAACAGGTGGATGGACAACGCAAAATAGCCAGCTAGGCCAAAGATAATCAAAAAAAGGATTGGAATCGCATTTTTAAGGTTTACGGTTGTAGTGAAAAACTGTTCGAAAATAATTCCTAATACTACTGGCGTACTGATTGCTAGTCCTACCAAAATAGCCGATTTTCGTAGACTAGTAATCACGGTGGCGCGCTTTGTCTCCAGGGCGGCCTGACGTTCGTCTTCGTGCATCCATTGTCCCAGCTCGATTTTGGGTGGATCTCGGTACAATGTTGTCAATTCGCTATGATCAGGCACGCCTTCAGCGGCGGCGTACTGGCTCCCGGGATCAACGTAATGATTTTCAGCCATAGTATTTAAACAGGTGTATCGAGTTGCACGATGACTGAAATAAGTTTGCTAGGAGTGATTTCGGCTTTGATCAAGTAACCATCGGCTCGTTTTTCCATCGCCATGCGAGATTCATCATCTTGTTCAAAATTAGTTAAGACTATGACTTTAGTATTAGGAATGAGGTCCTCGGCGCCACCTCGCAGAGCTTCGAGGATCTCTGTGCCCCGACGTTCCGGTAACATAACGTCGAGCAAGATCAGGTCGTATGGTTTGTTGCGGGCTGCTATCAGGCCATCGTTACCGTCAACCATCCAGTCAATTTCGTAGCCGGCTTTCTTTAGACTGCGAACGTACATTTCGCCGATAAAACGGTCGTCTTCGATAATTAAGATTGTTTTAATTGCCATGTGTTTTAGCCTTTCGATTATCCTCGATACATCGAGTGGTTTTTAATCCAACCAGATCCTTGATCAATTAATCCTTCGTTACTATTATTGCCTGCTTTAAGTTTGTCTGCAACAGATTGGAAAGTTGGAATCGAAACTGTAAAGATTGAGCCTCTGCCCTCTTCGCTGCTGACACCAATGCTACCACCGTGCGATTCAACAATGGCTTTGCTGATATACAAGCCGATGCCTGTGCCAGCAACAGTCTCCCGGGAGCGATGCGACCGGTAAAACTTCTGGAACAAATTACCGATGACGCTACTGGGCATAC
>JAYVYE010000027.1:0-2730 GCA_043784545.1 Candidatus Microsaccharimonas sp. | reverse complement strand
GGGGGGATAGGTCTGCTCTTGCTACCAGTCTTGTACGCTACCTTGGGCTGGTGGGTCTAGGTAGGAATCTATTTATATCTGTCCTGATATTTTGTCTTGGAAAGACATTCCAAGTGTTCCAGCATTGCCAGAGAACGTGCCTTGCTCACGAGCAACTAATTGTTGCTTGGCTCGTGCCGCAGAAGCAAGACCTTGGAACTGGTCTTGGAAGGCTTGAGTCTTGCCAAAACCATTTACAGTTTTGCCATAAATATCTGTAAGGTCTTGACCACGTTGACCAGTAAGTTGCACATTACCAAGTCCTTGAAGTTGTTGCGAGTATGAAAGTCCAGAAGTAGCAAGTAATTGGCTTTGTGCATCAGTAAGTTTGATGTTTTGCTTACCTGCGGCGGTGGCAGTTGTTGCAACATCAATCTTCTTTTGAATTTCGGCAGTACCATCAGTGCCCATGAGCAATGATTTAGCCAATGTGGTACGGTCTAGCATTGGAAACTGTGTTGATAATGTATCTTTTACGTCTTGTGGCGCATTGTCAATGGCATTAAAAGAGGTTGTAATAGCATTGGCTACATCATTAACTGATTTTCCTTGACCTATAATTTGACCAAGGTAATCTTGTGTCGCAAGATCGCCCATACCAGCACTACGAAGGATATCTCCCATACCATTTTCAGCATGGATAAATTCTGCGATAGTAGGTACCTGTACTGCTTGGCCCGTCTGTGCCTTTGCTTGCAACGTAAAAAGTCCATTAAAGCGTTTAGTAAAATCTGGAATAGCGTTATTATTTTTTGCTTCATGTAATGCAAGGTTAAGCGACTCATCAGTATTAGAACCAGATTTGTAGAAACCAGCGACTAATTTGTAGAGTTGCTTTACATAGGGTTGGTTTGCTTCGCTTGTACCGAATGCTAATGCAAATGTATTGGCAAATGTATCTTCTGCTAGCGTACGATCTGGGGTTGTAATGGTGTTCCCAGTAGGTCCAGGGATGACGGTTTGATCGCCATACTGCGAACCAGCATCTGCGATATCAGGACTTTCCGTATATCCGCCTTTGCCATCTGCAATAAGGTCAATACGAAATCCAGACTTTGAACCCCTGCGTGTTCCAATAATAGAACCAGCAACGGGAGATTTATCTGGATTAAGGTCAATAGTCTTTTTGTCGGGGGGTTTTATGTCATTAGGCGGAGTACTACCATCGCTTCCATCACCAGGGGTCGGTACATAACCAGGTTTGCTTGTAACGGGTTGGATGATGTTATCTGGCGTTACATACTGCAACCCAGACCCGACATATTGAGTCTCGCCCGGGACGGGAGGCTTTATTACTTCTACTTTGGTAGTTGGTACCACTTTTTTAGTAGTTGGGTGTGAAGAAACAACATGAGTAGAAGTGTGTTTAGTTAACGGTGCCCTAGTAGTAGCGGTTGATTTTGCGGGAGTGGATGTTGTTTTTGCGGAAGTGGATGTTGTTTTTGTTGCTGGTGCAGTCCTACCAAAATTTGAAATTGCCATTAAAATCCCATCCCCATAGCACTAGCAAGTCCAGTTGCGGCACTTCTGCCAAGTTGGTTTGCCGCAGTAGTCTTTTCCCACTCTGGCGAGTTCATAAGTCCTCTTTTGAAATCCCCTAAAGATTGTGATGGAAGTTTCCCAGCAGTTCCATCTGGACGTAGCGCAGAATCAAGTCTTGGGTCAAGTAACTTGACACTTCCAGTTGGAAGTTCAAGTGTCTGTTCCATCATATTAGTATAGGGTTGGGCGATGTCATACATAGTGGCGTTGGGGTTGGTTGCCAAAACTCGGTTAATCTGATCAGTAAACTGTGGATAATTCAAAGCACCCTTTTTCGCTATTTCAGCGTTTACGTCACCAATCTTCTTGGCTCCCATTGCCACGTCTTTAGCATAAGCATTAACCTCTGCGTCAGAAATTGCTATGCTTCCCCAACCGTCTCTAAGTTGACGTACTTGGTTTAGAGCGTCAAGCGCTTGACCACCAAATGCTTTTGAGGTTCCTGGATTGGTCCACTTTGACCAGATAAAATCTTTGGCAAAATTGCGTGGATTAAAATAATCTGGGTATACAGTTGTAACTACATCTCTTGTCGCATTAGCAATGTCATCTGCCGTTGCTCCAGGTTTTAAACGGCTCTGGATAGTTCCAGTAACCGTTCGCGCTTGAGCCTCAGACTGTGCATTAAATTTAGCAACAAAATCATTAACATCAGCATTGGTAATTACACCAGAATACCCTGCTTTTTTCTGTGCCTCTTGGAGAAGTTGTGCGGCAGATGAAGCATCAAGTTTCTTAAAAAGTTTAGAAGTTATAGATGTATCTTTGTTGGGATGACCAGTTTGCCCATTACCGATTAGTACTCCAGATAAATCAATATTCCCTGCTTTAGCGGCTTTGATGGCTTTGGCGGCATCTGCCTTTGCTTTCACCTGTGCTGGTGTATCAGCCATTAGTTACCAACCTTCGTGAGAGCATCTTTGGAGAAGTACATGGTTATGAGTCTTTGCAGTTTAGGGTCGTACTTACTCATCTGGCTTTGGATGGGAGGGCTAACGGTCTCATCACCAAACAAGTTGGCAGTATAAGCATTTTTGTAAGCAGTAGCAGTCTTTTGATTAGGTGCGGTATCTACTAATGTTACAAATATGTTACGAAATTTATTAAACTCTGATGCATCTTTCCAAAATGGAATTTTACCATTTTTGT
>JAYVYE010000026.1:0-7839 GCA_043784545.1 Candidatus Microsaccharimonas sp. | reverse complement strand
AGCTTGCCGCCTCTTACAACATCCCGTTCCACCATGTGCCGGTGACGCCCGACAACAAGCCGCAAGCCGAGGCGCGGTTGCTGGAAATTGTGGGGGAGGCCCCCAAGTAGGTTTGCTCGCACGGCAGGGCGTCCGACGACATCCCTAGCATTACCCCTCCACTATTCTAACCTACCTTATCCGGGCATAGAAGTAGCCTCTACACACTTCCCGTCATGTAGAGGCTACTTGCGGTATATGCTGTTAATGGTACCGGAACCGAGACTCGAACTCGGACACCCTGTTAAGAGTAGTGGATTTTAAGTCCACCGTGTCTGCCGTTCCACCATTCCGGCTAGGTTACTCTAGTATTTGTCTTTGCGGAACTTACGCCATTCAATAACAGTAGCTCCATTGAACTGCTGATTATCGGATATGGTTAACATCATTTTCGTTATCCATTTGGCCGCATCATGTTTATCTACCACGTCAATACGATATTGGTATCTATTATCCGTGTTGATCGTTACGCTATATATTACAGGGCCGTCATCTTCAGTCATCACTAGCATACCTTACAGGCTTTGTAGACAGTCTGTAGTTAACACCATATTCCATCACCAGGAAATCTTCGATCTTACCTTTCCAACGAGCAACAGCTTTGCGGGCCTTCTTATCACTAGAGAAGACCCCCCATATCGCATCAGTTTGTGTATAGATGACAACCGTTACGGTCTTAAGCCCGAACATCCGGCATACCCTTAACTAATACGATCCCACGCATAGGATCTTTCTTAGCTTGCTGTTCCATCTGCAACCGCATCTCATTCATACCACTAACGTATACTTCGTCACCCTTGATAGAGAGTAGCTTACTAGCAGCCCACAAGTCCATCATACCAATAGCATTAGCGGCAAAGTCAATACTACCATTAGAATGGAAGGTCAAGATTATCTGCTTTGGAATTCCGTTTAGGGGATCGTTTTCCGATCTGTTCCCCTGTTCCGCCGTGTCCTGAATCGCCTGATCTATCTGATCGTTCATTAGGCTCATACTCCGTAAAGCAATACTCGCAGGCGTTACGTACTACACCAGCACGCCCGTCCATAGATGAGTAGACTGTGTTGTACTTAAGGTTACGTCCGCATAAGGTGTCGATTCTAATCTCTATATCAGATTCGTCATTGATGAGATCCATGAACAAATCATGGTTATTTACGATATGCCCTACGGAACCTATACTAGACTGCCTAAAGATAAACTCTTGATTACCCTTAAGGTTCGCGGTGAACATCACTAGGTACCCTACTGTAGAAGTCTAGACCAGCCTGTAGCCCCCTAGCCCTACCGATAGCATAGCCCTTGCTATGTGATTCCGCGATAAGCTTAGCTACAGCAATGCCAAGTAGGTACAGGGCGATGATATACAGTAACGTACCTCTAATCATTTGATACCACCTTGTACGACTGTAGCTACGAATAGCTGACCTAGACTCTGTAGGTACTTAACGTACAAAGCCCAATCCATCCATTCTCCCGGAGCCTGACCTAGTGGGTCCAGCCACCAGACTGAAGATAACTTGCAGTTGCTATTTAGTTCTTGCCTACCCATAGGATCATGACCCTGAACGTAGGTAGCATGACCGCTATTAGATCCTTGGTTAGAGAAGTTGCGATCCCAGCGAGCGTAGAGTGTGTCACGGAACGTTGAATATAGACCCTGCGAGACAGATCCGTCACCACGACGCAACCGTACTTCTAAACTATCTAGACTGATAACGTTAGTAGGAAGTGTCCAACCATAACGATTCTTGATACCAAGTGCTAAGTCTCGCAATGAAGCACCTTGCTTGTTAGGTGCACCAGCACTTCTGATAGCCTTACGTTCAATTAGTGTATTAGGGTACTTCCCACGAGTAGCCTTATTAGCAAGCATTAGACCGCTGGCCCAAGTACAATCGTACCAAGGTGACGGTTCGTTAGTCTCCGTTGTAAATGATGGTGTGTATGTACCCGTTAGCTGAATCTCAGGCATCGGTGCCAGCTACGTTAGTATTAAATTCTGGAAGTTCGATGACAGGATCATCTGTAGCAACGGGTTCCGTATTGATTGGCTCATCCATATTCGATAGAGGAACATCTGCTACGCCTAAGAACAACTCCACTAACCTACCATCTGCAACAGGATAGGTAGATCCGTAATGCAAGTTATCCCAAGGAGACAATTCGATACCGCGAGCTACAGTAAGCGGATCGCCGTTAGCAATTGCTAATCTAAGATTCTCATAGATAGGATTCTGTAGCATAGCGGCAACATCACGGAAACTATCTTCCGGGGTATGATAGGTTCCGTACATACCCTGACTACCAACCTGCATAGCATTGTTAGGTTGATGCAGGATATTTAAGGGATTTGTAGCGTTAGGCTGATCCTGCGGTTGGATAGCTAACCATGCAGTAGCAACTTCTACCGGGATTCCCGTAGCTTCGGAAAGTTGCGTAGCACTATCATTCGGCATGAGATTCCTCTTTGTGCTTCCGTAGATTCTTAAGGGCTAGTTCGGAGTTATCTTCTGTCTCATAGTTAAAGTAACTAAGGTAAGTCTTACAGATATGGCACCAAGCTTGTGCGGCCTCAGTTACCCAGCGTCCAATTCTATCCTTATCTACAGGAAGATCCCCTAATCGCGTACGACTCATTCGTCGTCGTCCTCGTCATCCTCATCATCTTCGTCGTTAGCATCATCTTCGTCATCGCCAATACTATTGACAAATTCGTCCCAATTCTCGGAATCGCTATCAGGGAATCCCGAAGCCTCCCATGCCTTATAGTACTCGGAATACGTATACGGCTTATTCAGGAAGTTCTTGGAGTCCTCGCTATCCTGTAGTACTTCTGCATCATAGAGTGCAGTACCAAGGCCAGCAACGAGTTTAGGATCGTCGTACCACTTAGTCATGTTATACCTCGTCTCTTTCAGGTCTACTAGTTGGCGGTTGGATCGTGTGCATGATCGTATAGGTTCGTTTAGCTATGAACCTCATACAGCGATAGCATAGTGTAGGTGTATAATCGAACTGCTTACGATACCTGTATCCACAACGTTCACATTGATAGTCAACTAGTGGAAGATTGTCTAACGTCGCATCAGTTTCTTCATTCTGATCGTCAGACGGCATTCTAGCTCATTTCACGTTAAGGAAGATTAGATTAGCTGCTGGCACGCGCACCCATTGTACTACGCGTCTGCAATCCCGTAGGACTCTATCTACTCCGATAGATAGCTTCGCCAGCAAGTTATTCCTTACTCGAAGGTATAGACCTTGAATCCGCCAGCCGTCGCAATACGCAGGAACTTGATAATCACCGGAAGATCATCATGTGGGATCTGCGCCAGCTTATCCGCAAGATCCTCGGACCATGCGTGATACATAACGGGAGTGCCTTCCTCGTCGTTCATCTCGTTAACCCTGACGATAACGAACGTTCGATCAGCCTTCTCTTTGGTATCCCGGTCGCGCAGACTGCGTTCCGATACGCTGTAGTATCGCAGGATCACGTCTCGATCCAACAGGGATTCTAGCGACTTACCGAATGTATCGTACTCACCAGCACGTCGATATGAACTCTTGTTTGCAGTAGCCATTAGATAGTGTTCCCTTACTTATCATTCTTGTACTACGTTATACTGTTGGAGCACTACTTCCTACATACTTTCATCCTCCACTAATGGTAATCCCTCCAAGAGAGAGATATCGGTTAAGTCGCCGTCAAGGAGTGCAATCCTACTAGCATCTTCTAGTAGTAACTGTGTAGTTCTATCCGTGACTGGCGGAGGTAAGGATTCGTAGTTCTGAATGCGACGATTGCCCCAAATGTACTCATCACGCTCAAACATACTAACGTCACCTACCCACACCTTAGGATAGGATTCTATAGGCATAGTCAGTAGACGTGAGTAGTCACTGATGATCTTTCCCTTATCATCAATTTTAGTCATAAAGCCTGTATAGTGGCGTTTGTATGGAGCGTCTAACTGTAGTGTATGCTCTACCTTGATGAACTGTAAGCGTAGCGATCCATAAGCCTTAGGGGCCTTTATACCTAACATATGGGAAACGAAGCGTCCTACATGAACCTTAGGAAGTTCTTTAGGACTTTCCTTTAGTTGCGTTAGGATGCTGTCAATACCGTTTCGTAGTGGACTTCCTCTATATCTATCTTCAACCGTTCCATCGGCGTTGATAAGACGATAGACTCCACTTTGGATAAAGACAGCCTTGTTAAATTTCGAGGATTCCCAATCACCCAACGAATCGGTTGTTGGTACATTAAGGGGTGTAGTCGTAAAGATAGCATCTGTAGCAAATCCAATGACGTTCTGCGATCCACATTCATACCCTGCCCTAGCCAACTTAGCCCTAGTCGTACTTGTGATGTATCCAGCCCAAGATAACGAGAAGAACGGATTAGATCCTATCCTTTGTGCCGTCTTACCATATAGACTGTTTAGTCCGACCTTGACGGCATATTGAGCTAGATTGCCAGATTCCTTAAGTTCTTGTCTATAGACGTATAGATCCTTAATCCACTCAAAAGGCTTACCTTCGGTCTTGGCTATGTATCCCTTATGCCAGATAACCTTAGCATCAGGAAAGAAGTCTAGCATTACCTTAACTTCGGATTGCCAATACCAGCCCTTACCTACTAACGGGAAGCATATCCTACCATCACTACCTCTAACTGGTAGTGGTAAGAATGCGGTCCACTTATCAGGATCATCATCCTTTTGACTTTCCCTTAGATCGAACGTTATATACCAGATAGAGTAAGGATTATCAGAGAAGGTCTTAGATGGACTCCATGATAGGAAGTGCGGCATATCGGCCATAGCCGCTGGATACGCTGAATGGATGTCGTATTCATAGACGTTCTTGAAACTACCTAGCTTAAGCTGTTCAAACCTACCACCATAGTAGGCGCTATTTAAGGCTAGGATGTCCCAATAGTGATGCTTCTCATTAGGATACACTTCATGCTGTTTAAACCAATACTTAGCTACGGCTCCAGGACCGTACCATTCCTGTAGATCAGTGTTAACTTCACGGAATGCGTCTCGCAGTCTGTTGAGGATTTGTACTAGTAAGTCTAGTTCCTCACTGTTATAAGCCATAAGCTTATCTTGATCCCAAGTATCGAATGTACCTCTAGCAGCCTTACCAGCAACTAGGGATTCAGATACGAACTCTGGACCAAGCATACGCTTAACTACGTTAATGAAGTTTGTCTGAAAGAAGCTGAATACGTCATAGTAGTAGTAGTTGTTCACTATGAACATCTTACCGGGAATGTAAGCTATTCGGTATCCTTCGTATTCTACCTCATCGCCTATTAACAGTTGACCTATCTGTAAGTCGGTTAGATCCTTGATGATATGATTCACATCATATCCAAACGAGAAGAACACTCGCTTAACCGGAATCTTATAGGATACTGCTAGAAGTTCTAAGCAATCCTTAGTCGATAAACCATCACGATTGACAACATGCTCGCCTAGAGAGTTAGCCAATAGAACTAGCTTATCATCCCATCCCTCACCGTCGTAAGCGATAAAGATCGGATCTACCTTAGCCTTAGGTCGCCTAGGACTACGCTTACGGGGTTGCACTATACCAAAATCACGACTAAGACGATTGAATGTCCTAGTGTTATCAGTGGCTAGTCTACGAAGTTTCTTGACGAATACGGAATAAGAGGCTGAGTCTGTATCCTTAATCGTTTCGTATAACTGCCTAAGAGTCTCAAACTCTACTTCCGTCATTAGTTAGTCCTTAAGGGTCATAGTCGCTAGGAAGCTCCGCTGTATAAGATGACCATGTACTATCGGAAATGCCGGGATAGATGTCCTGCCACTCCATAAGGGCTCTAGCGTATAGATCATCACTGATCTTATCGTTGCGGTGCAGCAGTCTGATAACCTTGATGCTTTGTGGTAGATAATGTTCCCTAGTCCATGCGGCCCATGCAGTTGTAGGATCGTATCTTCTTACATATAGCGCACGGATCATCTCACCGATCTGTCGGCGTCTATTCGATTCATATTCTGATAAGCCGCCTGTTACCGTATACTGTCGGATTTGTGTAGGCTTAAACTTAAAGCGTATAATACTCTTAAGTTCAAGCCGTTCTCGTACAGCGGGTCTAGAGCCCTCATTGTATAGCTTAGCATATACAGGTGATCTATTGAAGTTCTTCTTTAGTGTTTGCGGTTTAGTCTCTACAAAGTGTTGTAGCTCACGCGGCGTAACGTTGAACTTCTTAGCCGCTTCTTTGTATCGAAGATCGGATGTTCCCAATCCTTCAATGATGTTACGCTGGCGCACCCTAATGCTACGATAAGCCGGGCGCTTATTAGCCATACTACATAACTACTCTCTTAGTCGCACACAACGTAGAATAGCAGTCTATAGGCGCCCTCGTTAAACTAGTGATGGATAGACCCGACCGGCGAGTCCTCCCGAGGCACCCATCGTACCACAGGTCGATCAGGTGCGGTGAATTGTTAAGATTCCTTAACAATCGCTTGACAAGTGACCACGGATGGTGTATCACGCGCGCGCGTCATTCTATATAGGCGTCCGTCCCGGTCACGATCCTCACCGGAAGGCTTGACATACACACTTAACACGAGCATACTCACTACATCGGAACCTATCTACGATATTGTCGCATCTATTGTTAGATAGTAACTCCGAGTATTCTTTAGCGCGATTGTGCGATCTACGATGGTGTCGCACAATCGCGCTATCTTTGTATCTAGGGAGTTGTATCTATGGCGGCTCTGAATAGCGCATTCACTTGTACTGCTGGACATTCATTCGAGGCTAACGCTAAGCTACGCGCTCGGTGTCCTGAATGTGGTGTTACTGCTAGACGTAACTTCGATCTTAAACCTGTACCACCTAAGATTGATCCCATCCCACCTAAAATCGTTAAAGTGGGAGAGCCTAAGAAACCTGTTCTGTTAAAGCAAGGTAGGCCGCGTTTGGTTAGATCCGTAGAACCTAAGAAGCCTGCGGTGGCTAAAAGGTCAGTTAAGTCTATGGTCGGTGCTAAGGTAGCTGGTGGATTACTTACATCCAAACGGATTAAGTCCAAGGGTGTTATGCCCACCATTACTCGTAAGCCCGTTAAGACTGCCATAGCTAGAACGATCGCTCGTGGTAGCCCTAGAACTACTAGACCGTTCTGGCATGATGTAGCTGATAAGTTTGGACTCTAAAGGATTGAATTCTAATGTCGGATGATCTTCCTGGCTTTACCTTTACGGAAGAAGAAATTGCTAACATTAAGGCTAGTGTTGGAGCTATAGACGTAGATGAAGCGCAACCTTCGCCTATATCTGAGGTTCGTCCTCGCCGTAAGCCGGGACGCCCTCGTAAGGTTCCGTTAGTCGAAGTAGAGCAACCTACTCTATTAACTGATAAGCTACCGTCTGCTCCGCTAACTAAGCGTGAGGAACGTGAGGTAGCCGTTAGGTTATCTAACATCCTAACAGGTAGTACCGGGATGCTAGGTGTCGTTAAACCTTATCTTCCTATGACTGATGAGGAAGCTACTTCTATAGCGGAACCTCTTGCCAGTTACCTTATCCGCAATGAAGCTACTAGTGGCGTAGCTAGGGAAATTCTCGAGAACTACGATATTGTAGCGATGATGTTAGGAGTTGGATCTTACGGTGTTAGAATCTACTCAGATCGAAAGCAAGAGCTTAGAGAAGCGCGTCCTATTAACACAACAGCTACGCAACGCGTTTCTAGTATGCCAAGCGCAGATAACGAACAACGATCGAATGAAG
>JAYVYE010000025.1:0-2661 GCA_043784545.1 Candidatus Microsaccharimonas sp. | reverse complement strand
ATCCCCGGAGCCTTGTGGCAACGTGCACTCATTGATGATAACCGAATTGGTGAAGCACCAGTTGATATGGAGCGAGTAATCGTTGCTGTTGATCCTGCTGCTTCTAGTCATGAAGGCAGCGATGAGAATGGTATTGTTGTTGTTGGTCTCGCTAGAGACAAGGATGGCTACGCTAAAGGATACGTCCTAGAGGATGCTTCACTTCGAGGTTCACCAGAAGAGTGGGCACGTAAAGCTGTTCAAATGTATAGGAAGTGGCAAGCTGATAAGATTGTAGCTGAGAAGAACCAAGGCGGAGAGATGGTGGAAGCTGTCCTTCGTAGTGTTGATCGCAGTATTCCAATCAAGTTAGTTCATGCTAGCAGAGGCAAGATCATTCGTGCTGAACCTATCTCCTCACTGTATGAACAGGGTAGAGTATGCCATGTTGGTCGCTTCGACTTACTCGAAGATCAGATGTGTACCTTCAGTGTTGATAATATAAGAGGTAACGGTATGGGTTCTCCAGATCGTGTTGACGCTCTTGTATGGGGACTTACCGAACTCTTTGATAAGATGATTGCTCGTAGGCGGTCTGAGAAGACAGGCGATGAACAAACACAACTAGAAACTCACTTCAAGAAGAGGTGGCAAGCTTCACCAGAACAACACCCTAATATGTGGATGAGTGGTTAAATAAATGGATACTACCAAGAAATCTACCAAGCCAAAGTATGACGGCTCTGCTACTGAAGTAGGTGTCTTGGCCTATGATACTACTCCTGTTAAAGAGAGTTACGTACCTGAGGGGTTTGACACTGTTGTTGAGTTCCTCAAGGACATGCGTGAAGAATATGAACTTGACATTGAGTACGATCTAGATAATCGCGAACAGGCTATTGAAGATAAGAAGTTCTCTGCTGGTGAACAGTGGGACCCTGTGGTCCTTGAGCACCGTAAAGGTCTTCCTTGTCTTGTGATTAACTCTGTACCTCAGTTCGTTGCCCAACTTGTTGGCGACTGGCGTGAGAGTAAGCAGTCAGTAAAGGTACTTCCTACTCAGGATGAAGACCAGAATATTGCTGATGTTCGTAGTGATCTAATCCGTTCAATCGAAACAACTTCAAGAGCAGATAGAGTCTATGATAACGCTTTCGAGTCAGCAGTTCAGTGCGGTGATGGAGCTTTTAGGGTAGCAGTTGAGTATGGTACAAATGACATATTCGACCAAGATATCTATGTTCGCCCCATTGATGATGCACTTAGTGTCGTCTGGGATCGTCTCTCTGTTGACCCTACAGGACGGGATGCACGACACTGTTTCGTTGATGATCTAATCCCTACAAAAGACTTTGAGCGTAAATGGCCTGATGCCAAGCCCGATCAGCTCTCTCGTCGTGAGTATAAACTCATGGCTGCTGAAGGTTGGATTGAACAACAGGGTGTTCGAGTAACTGAATACTGGCGAATGATCGAGCGTCATAGAATGCTCGCTATGTTCGAGGATGGTTCGGTTCACATGCTTGATGGCGATCTTGAACAACTTATGCAAGAGCATGGACACACTCTCAAGACTCGTTTAGCTCCTTGTACTTATGCTCAGATGCATCTAGTTACTGGGTATGAAATCCTCTCTGGTCCTTATGAGTATCAGTTGACTCGTCTTCCTGTTATTAGAATGACAGGTCGAGTAGTTAATGTAGCTGGTAAACGTATCAGATATGGTCTAGTTCGCTTTATGAAGGACTCGGTTCGTCTGAGAAACTTCTGGCGTTCCATTGCTGCTGAACAGCTTGGTTATGCTCCTAAGGCACAGTGGATTGCACCTGAAAGTGCAGTAGCTGGCCGTGAAGATGATTTCCGTAGAGCACATCTAACTCGTGATCCTTTGCTCATCTACAACGATGATGCAGTTACTCCTCCTGTTCGTATTGAACCTCCTGCTCCGCAGATGGCTCTTCACAATGAGGCAGAGATTAACGCTCAGGACATGAAAGATGTTACTGGTATCCACGATGCTTCGTTGGGTATTCAAGGTAATGAAACCTCTGGTAAGGCTATTAACGCCCGACAGCGTGAAGGTGACGTTGCATCTATTACTTACTATGATAATGGCAATGCTGCTATCCTAGAAGGTGGTGATGTTATCAATCAGCTCATCAGTCAGATTTATGATGGTACTCGTATCATTCGTATTATCGGTCAAGATGAGAAGATGAAGTTCTTAGCTATCAACGATCCTTCTGATCCTAAATCTCCTGACTTGTCTGTTGGTAGATATGATGTTGCCTTGTCTACAGGTGCTAGCTACTCTACTCGTCGTGCTGAAGCTGCTCAATCTATGATGGATGCAGTACAGGTTTGGCCACAGTTGCTTAGTGTTGCAGGTGATCTTGTTGCGAAAGCTCAAGATTGGCCGGGTGCTGATAAACTTGCTGAACGCCTTGAGAAGACTATTCCTCAGCAGTACCTTGATCCTGAGGATCGTACTCAGCCTGACCCTCAGATGATGCAGATGCAGCAAGCAATTATGCAGCTTGAACATCAGGCACAGTTGATGAAGGAAGACAAGGAGATCGAACTGAAGAAACTTATCATTGCAGTTTACAATGCTGAGACTCTTCGTATTAGAGCTTTGTCTGACAACCAGGTTGATGGTAATCAGATGGAAATGCAAGGTAT
>JAYVYE010000024.1:0-26203 GCA_043784545.1 Candidatus Microsaccharimonas sp. | reverse complement strand
GCTCCAATTGCGTGACCGGATAACAAAGTTAAAACACTGACACTCAGTTGAAAGCTGGCGTGGATGAGCGCCGCAAGGGTGACGATGGCGAGAGACGAGGCGATGTCCATATGTTTATTTTTTTATTTCCTCTGACTGTATTTATACCATAACCGTCACACCCCAGTCAAAGAAATGAGCATAAGCGTATTGACTTATTATGCTGTTTATGCTAATGTAAATACATAACACAACAAAAACAAAAAAAGGCAACTAACCAACATGGATACTACCAGCAGCCAAATCGAACCAGTCAGTATTAGCGAAGTCTTAAATCTTGCCAGCTGGGATCGCCCACGTTCAAACGAAGAGCTCAGAAACTTCATCTCTACTAGAGAGGCAATTATTTCTGGTAAATAAAAAGTGACACATCACCGAAATATAAATAGGGTACAGCATTACCCTATTTTGTTTGTTTTAACTATACGCTAGTTGATTTTTTGTATCAGTATGGTCATACTAAAATCATAACCATTATACAAGGATATGTTCAATGAAATTTACGACAAAAAGTATTGTAGTTGGAGCCTCGCTGAGCCTTGTGCTAGCATTTGCATTTGTACCTCAATTATTTGCACAAGGGGGAGATAGCGGCGGAACAACTACCACCACTAATCCTACTGAACCATCAACCGAACCGTCTAACCCGACAGCGTCAAACCAGGGCACATCAACCGATTCTAATCGCAGGACTCCAACGGGACCTAGAACTGAAGATAACTCAAGAACAATAGGCATGACTGATAGGGAAGATAATCCAAATGGTGAACTTCGTAAAGAAATTAGGCGTGAAAAATTAGACGACAAAAAGAAAGCATTATGCGAAAGTCGCCAGTCAATCGTTAATAAATCAATTGGTAACGTCGTGACCAGGAGCCAAAACCATTTTGATCGTATTACGGACATTTATACTAAAACAACTAAATTTTATAGTGAAAAAAGCTTATCGGTCAGTAACTACGCTGCACTAGTCGCCAAGGTAGAAGCAGCAAAAACTGCCGCATCAATGGCTGATAAGAATCTTGTAGCTGCTCCTAAATTATCATGTGATTCCGATGGCCCGAAAGCTGATCTTCAAGCCTTTCGTAACAAACGGCTTGATACGGTAGAAGCATTTGGTGCGTATCGCGATGCAGTCAAAGCACTCGTAAAAGCCGTTCGTGATGCTGCTAAAACAACTGAATCAGCCGCAGATGCTAAAACTGGAGGTAAAAGATAATGAAAACTCGTGGATTCACTATTGTTGAAGCGCTGATCGTTGTTGTCTTTGCAGCAATCGTTAGCACACTAGGATTCGTTGCTTATAATCAATTCATCAAGCCAAAAGTCGCAACTACTCAAACAACTACTGCTCCAGCAACCGTGACGACAGTGAAGTCAGCTTCGGATTTGGACAAAGTTACAAGCGATTTGCAGGCGATTGATCTAACTGATTCAATTGATACCAGCACACTTGACTCCCAGGCAGCTGCCTTTTAGTCGGGCCTCCATAGACCAGAATCTAGAGTCGGTGCTATTCCAGGATTGACTCGATCTTTCGGACGTTAACAACGAACGATCTGCGATCATACTCAACAAAGCCGCTTGTGCGCAATTTACTTAGAACAACAGAAGTAGTTTCACGGGTTGATCCGATCATTGCCGCAAGATCTTGGTGTGTGACGTGCAGGCCCTGGGCGTACAGATCAACACTGGCCCCGGCACTAAAGCGCTGCGCTAAATAATGGAGTGTCCGGAGTAAGCGCTCGCTGACAGTCGGACTATCGACAGCGTCAACCCGTTGTAAGAAATCGTCGTAATGTTCAGACATACCGCGGGCGATTTCGGTCATCATAATAGGGTGTTCATTGGCGTGTGCAATCAAATCAATGCGGTTCACTTCATAGTAGCTGCCATCTGTCAGTGCGGTATAAAAGAAACGACTAGTACTGTGTTTTGTAAAAAGCTGTTCAACTGGTGCGAAGTCGTAGCGCCCAGCTATCCATAGCATGCGCTCGATGCCGGCGTCACTAATAGAAGTTACCTTCACATAGCCTTCACGAATAGCCATCAGGAAGTTAAGCGGATCGCCGCGCTGAATTAGTACAGCACCACGGCTAAATCGTCGTATCGGAAAATCTTTAATATAATCCACAGTATTCATCATAAAAGTATTGTAGCAAAAGTTTGTAAGATACATTACATACGATAGTTCCAATCCAGTGCAGAATAAAGCCATAATTAAGAAAAAAGGAGTTTATCATGAGTTATAAATTTATACCAACCAAAGTTCATGGAGCATTGGACTATATCGTTGCAATCGCACTTTTCTTTGCACCGATGATTTTTGGTTTCTCTTTTATCGGCGGTCCAGCCGTAGTCATCCCAATGGTACTGGGTGTAGGCTTGCTGCTGTACAGTCTATTCACCCGCTATGAATGGGGCGTGTTCAAACTTATAAGCATGCCATACCACCTGGTATTTGATGTCGTGGCCTCAACTTTCTTGGCACTGTCACCCTTTCTGTTTGGTTTTTATACACAAGCACCAAACGTCTGGCTTCCCCACCTCGTTGTTGGTCTGACCGTCATTGTGGTTGTGATCTTTTCTCAGCGTCAACCTGCTGACAGGACACTGCAAAAAGAAGCGAAGTACTAACCACCCCCTAATTCGATATTAAAATAACCCCTGCAAATTGCAGGGGTTATTCAATTTATAATTTCTTTGGTAGACAGCATGGAAATCAACTGGAACCATATCAAACATGAACTGATTGAAATGAGTAGAGTTGTAATTAAAATAAATGCAACTAATGGATGCGTATCTGCACCACAGGAATAGAACTCAATCAGGGTAGAGCCTGTTGCGATACGGTAGACTGTGACTAACGAACGGATGCATGATGTATATAAGTATCTTTACGGCCTAGGGTCATGTGCCGATTAAAATTTTTAGCTGTATAATTAAACTATGGGAAAATTAAATATCTTTATAGCGAATGCAAACAATAAATTCACAAACCAAGAACTGGCCATTTTTAAGAATGCCAATGAAGCAGCTCAAGACTTTATATCGAAAAACTTTGATTTTGATTATGATGTTGATGTTGTCATCACTGAACCTTCATCATTGGCCAGCACTATACCAGAGGACGGTATTGTCGGCAGGACATACAACTCGCAGTTAGTGATACTTGTCCTCGATAAGCAGCAGGCTGCGATTAGTGAGGATAGTGTCTTTGAAACGATTTGTCACGAGATGTCACATGCTTTGCGGTGGGAAAAATTACCAGAGTACTCTAACACGTTATTCAAGGGAATCATTTTAGAAGGCCTGGCGGTTGTCCTAGAAGAAAAAGCCATAGATGATACCGGCAGGTCACAAAAACAATTCTTTCTGAAAGAGATGCAGTCAACAGATCAAGTGACAATTGATAGTATGATAGCGAATCTAAGAGGCCAGTTTGATAATGAGAATTACGACTATAACACAGTATTTTTTACTGGAAATGATGTCTTGCCTCGTTGGGCTGGCTATAAACTAGGTTATCATTTTGTTAAGAAACAGCTTCAGGAAAGTGGCATGAGTATAGAAGAAGCAACTCTGGCTAGTTATGCTGATTTTAGACCGTAAAATTTAAAGCCCCCGTCGTGATATGCGTAACGACGGGGGTTGTGTTACATAGACTTTCGACTATGCCTTATGATGCATGACAGGTAATGCCATACCTATATTGTGCTATCGTGCCTGTGGAAGGCTACTTGCTGCAGCCGCTTCCGCAGCTGCCGCCACCACAGCCGGACCCGCAGCTTCCACCTGCACAGCCGCTTCCGCCGCTGCCACAGTTTCCGCCGCCGGACCCGCCACCGCAGTGGCTTCCGCCTCCGCTGTTAGCGCGAAGCGACGTTGAGCTCGCAGTCACCGTGATGGTTGAGAGTTTCATAGTACGCATGTTATCACCTCCTTCTTGAATGTATTTGCAGATCCGCCAGACATTAATCGCATATCAATGCCCGGTAGAGTTTAAGCAAAGTAGTGTGGCATGGTATCTCTACCGTCTGCCACTCTAGCAAGGGTTTTGTGGGAATAGTGTCCAGCCCCGTACCCAAAGCTGATCGGAATCATCTTCGGGCTAAGAACTTTAACCACTCTCAACAGGGAGTGTATCTCGGATGCATCAATCACTACAACTTCAACCTCCTCTTTCAGAGAATCTATCGTTGTCGTGGCGATTGGGGCGACGCTTGACACGTCACCTTCAAACAGGAAACGCACGTAGTCGTGATACTTCTTCGACTGAGCGTACAGTAGCTCGTGATCCAGGACACTATGCACGCACTCTGGCTCGAGCTCCCTCGGGTCTGGGTTGTTCACCCCGTAGATCAAGCGCGACTCGGCTTCTTGAAAGGCCTTTATTGCAGCCTCCTCGAATGTACCAAGTGAGCTCGATGCTCCACTTACAAAGCAGGGATACTCGTCGGAAGTAATTACCACCTCGATGATGATCACTCCTCTTTGGCTGAGATCGAGGACGAATACATCCTGACCCCGCTCTCGCCAATAGTCGACCCTGTTTTGCAGGTGGGTTGGCAGAATGTGGTAGTCCAGCTTTCGCGGGCTTTCTTCTTCATACCAACTACGCATTATCGCGTCACGCTCAACGATCTCTAGAGTGCCGCGGTTAACGGCCTCATCAAGCTCCGTGTAAGCGGCAAAACCCGACGAGCATGTATTAACGACCAACTTCCTATCGATTTCCTCGATGGGATAAAAGACTAGGTCGATTGGCACGAATACCTTTCGACCTTGCCAGTCTACCCCATGAACCCATTCGATCTCCGATTTCTCATCAAATTTTTGCAGGTGGGGTAGTTGGTCATACTGCTTGTCAGTTAGTGGCGCGATAACACTTGGGTCAAGCCACGGACCTTTTAAATCAAGAGCCGACGAAGAGGTGTCGTAAAACACTTTCATCGACAGTTGCCGCTCGTATCCCTCCGCTATTGCCTTCAGTTTTGCGTCCGGCCATGACGTCGAGATACCACTCGTGACCTGGTCATTTTGAGTATGAGCCAGGAACTGGAAGTACGACTTGCCGAAATTATTCGAAAGCGTGTCGTCCAATAGCCACGTGTGTTCAACGTCTCTGCCATCTCCTACAACTTCTGCTTCAAGCTTTGCAAGCAGGTGAGGATCTGACAGATTAGAGGGCTCCGCTGCTTTGCCCAGGGCGATTGCAAGGAAGGGAAGGCACCCGTTAAGCTCAAGCTCTTCGGAAATGACCCCATCTACCATGCTGCCAAGGGCGCATGTCGCTAGACCACTCTCGACAGCCCCAAGGGCAATGTTCTGAGCGACCTCACCGGCTTCGATTGACGTAAAACGATACCCGCGGTTTGAGTACTTATAGGGCTGACGATTAGCGTCGGCAGCAATGACAAGTAATACACTTGCACCAGAAGGCATCCCTACGTCGTTGAAACCGTAGAAGATTCTCTGAGGGTCGGGCCTCCTATTGAATAAAACGAGACGATTCTTCTCGTTGTCGTACTCGTAGTATCCAGCGGGCATATCCTTCTGCTCATCGAGCACGATCACAAAGAGCTTCATGGGGTAGAGACCTCCCGCAGATGGAACCGCATGACGGCTAAGTGAATAGCCAATATCGAGGATGCTGCCGATCTCATCGATCGATAGCTTCTCTCCGGTAAAGCTCATGCAGCTTGATCTGCGCTCTTGGAGCTGAACTAGCCCAGAGTCAGACTTTAGGCTGAAGGTGAACGACTCACCGTGCTTCACCGGCATCCGAGGAGAAGCAGCGTGAACTGCAACCTCCTCGTCTGTGAGATCGGACGAATAAGCCATTGGGTTGTTGCTGATTGCGTGGAAGTGTCCATAGACCTGCCTGCTGTCAACAACGACCTTGAGCGAAATCAGATCATTTAAGAAACCAACGACGAAATCGTCGTCGATTTCCGTGAGCTCTTCAGAAATTGCGTCGACGGAGTTCAGTCCGTTGCACAATCCCAGAATCGCCCAGGCATTTGACGTGATTTCACTTTCGAGAGCGATTTCTTGGGTGGGTAGAATGAACTTAATCCTGTCATCCACCGAAATCGCTGGGACTACCAGAAGCGGCTTTGTAACCACTGTGACACCTTTCTTTCGATAGCACAACGATGTTAAGGGACGGGACAAGTAAATCTCAGGATCTCCTAGATCTATGGGGACAGACCTATCCTAAGTGAATTAAAACATTAAATTGCAATAAAATCAACTATGGTAGGCACCAACTACATCTATTCAAAGAACTCAAAAACCACTGATCCGGAGATCAATGGTTTGAATAACATAACTTTGGTAGCACCGACAAGAATTGAACTTGTGACCTCGAGCTTATGAGTCTCGCGCTCTAACCAACTGAGCTACGGTGCCGTGTTTTTAGTACTGGTACAAAGATGATTTTACCAGATTACCAGTGTTATTTCCAGCGCTCCTTGCGTATGAAAGTGTAATCGTCGATAAACAAGTGTGCCCGGTGCTATAGCGTAGGCCAGTGACGCTTGTGCTCGGTCGTGTTATCTGATTAACTGAAGGCAGTTAAGAAAGCACACTATGCCCATAAAAACCCAAATAGACGCATTATTACAAGAAAAAATGGATCGTAAAGATTTCTTAAAGTACGCTGGTGGCGTACTTCTTGCGGCGATTGGTGTGACTGGTGTGGTACGCATGCTTCTTGGAAACCGTGCACTAACCGGAACGATTTCTTCGGACGATGTTAATAAAAGCAGTGGCTATGGTAAATCGCGCTACGGCAAATAGTCCCCCACCTCTTTAAAATAGCCGTGACATCTGGTATAATACTAGTAATACACAGCTAAATAACGGAGCTTTCTTTATGTCCGGTCACAGCAAATGGTCAACAATCAAACGAGAAAAAGGCGCCAAAGATGCCAAACGTGGCGCGGTCTTTACTAAAATCGGAAATCAAATTGCCATAGCTGCTCGTAGCGGTACCGATGTTTCTATGAATTCTGCTTTACAAATGGCGATCGAAAAAGCCAAACAGGCTAACATGCCCGCAGCTAACATTCAGCGGGCAATCGATAGAGCGGCTGATAAAAATGCCGCCACTCTAGAAGAAACTACTTACGAAGCAATGGGCCCCGGCGGCGTTGGTATTATTATCGAAACCGCGACCGACAACAAGAATCGTACTTTTCCGGAAGTTAAGAACGCCCTGACTAAGAATGGCGGTCGTATTGCCGATGCTGGAAGTGTCATGTTCCAATTTACCCGTAAAGGGGTCATTACTGTGACAGCCACTGGCGAAGACGCATTATTGACAGTACTTGACGCTGGTGCCGAAGATGCTGTCGAAGAAGACGGTGAAATGATTATCTATACTGATCAAAAAGAACTGGCCAAGGTTCGTGCTGCGCTACTATCGACTGGGTTGGTAGTTACTAATGCCGAACTACAGTACGTTCCTAATGCAACAATTGTGATTGATGACGCGGAACAAGCCCAAAAGGTGCTGAAGGTTATGGACGCACTTGATGATCTTGATGATGTGACAGGTGTACATACCAACGCCGATATTACAGCTGATATTTAGTATCGCTCCATAGCTCATAACTAGTTAATCTTTTCTTTTTATACTGAGAAACATGCTGAAAGCTTTTCTCGGATTTGTGGTGAGTGTGGTAGTTCTCCTATCGAGTGCGTATGTCCCCCCGGCATACGCAGCTTCAGCGGACGTTATGATTACTCAGATTCAGGCAGGCGGTTCTGGGGCTGCAACGCAGGAATTCATCGTACTATACAACAATTCAAGCCAGGAGCTTGATATGGCCGGTTGGTGCCTGACCAACAAGAATGGAGCAGCTATTGCCTGTTTTGGAGTTGAGCTTGGGCAAAGTAGGTATCTTCCAGCTTACGGGCATGCGGTAATTGTATCGGCGCCGTTTGCGGCTGCTTTCCCTTCGGTCCGTTTTAGTTTGACTTATCTTCCGCTGAGTCAAAGTAGCGGTAGTATAACTGGGGGAAGCGATACGATCTCGCTGATTAACCATGATGGGGTAATTGATATGCATACCTGGACCAGTTCGATTCCAGGGGGTATGCAGTTCGAGCGCCACAAGTTGTCAGCCGAACCAAGTATCTACACCGACACTGATGCCAGCACTGACTGGTCAATCACGGGACCATCTACCATTCCGCCTGACGAAACCCAACTGGTGACTACACCAGTCGATGTTTGTCCAAATATCACTGGTGATCAAGGTGTTGTACCGGTTGGAATGGAAATAGATGGTACTGGAGGTTGTAGTAATTCGTTGATTATCCCGCTGTCGATTACTGAACTGCTTCCAAATGCGATTGGCAGCGATACGGGTAATGAATTTATAGAACTGTATAATCCGAATAATTTTGAAGTAAATCTTGCTGGTTATTTGTTATCTATCGGGCCACAGTTGAATGACAGCTTTAGTTTTCCAGCTGGAGTATTTATATCAGCCCATAGCTATAAAAGTTTTTTAAACAGTCAGATTCCATTTAGCCTTTTAAATACAACGACGAAAGTAGCTCTAACAACAACTGATGGTCGTGCGGTCAGTGAAATACCTGATTATATTGATCCAAAAGAAGGAACGAGCTGGGCACTCGTCAATGAAGTCTGGCGCTACACACATAGTCCGACACCTGGTGCTAAAAATATTTTTATGTTCAGTAATTTGACCGATGATAGTATGACTATCCAGCCCTGCGCCGCTAATCAGTACCGTAGCCCCGATACGAATCGTTGTCGTCTGATTACAACTAGTAATGTCGTGCCTTGCAAAGACAATCAGTATCGAAGTGAAGAGACAAATCGTTGCCGTACAATTTCTGCAGAGGCTAAAATTATTGTAGCTTGTAGCGAAGATGAAGAGCGTAATGCTATAACCAATCGCTGTCGAAAAATTATTAGTCCCACTGCGCCGGCTACCTGTAAGGAGGGTCAGGAGCGTAACCTTGATACGAATCGTTGTCGTACTATTGCGAAAATGCCAACTGCTGAGTATGCCGTGCTAGGTGCTAAAGCAGAAAATACCGGAAATTGGTACGTGTGGGTAGCGATTGGGGCGCTGTTTGTATTAGCGATCGGCTATGCGATTTGGGAATGGCACCACGAGATAGGCACATTGTTGTATCGGCTCAAAGCAAGGGTTCTGCGGTTTGCACGACTGCGCAAGTAACCTATACTAATAAACATATGAGAATTATTGGTATCGATCCCGGAACGGGTATTTTGGGCTTTGGCGTTGTCGATGTTTTGAAGGGTAAATTCAAACTCGTCGAAGCAGGTGTAATTCGAACCCCAGCGCATACCCCGCACGAAGAGCGACTCGAAGAAATTTTTGATGGCCTGACTGCAATTATCGCTAGCACCAAGCCAGATGCTTTTTCGATTGAAAAACTTTTTTTTACAAATAATATCACCACCGCTATGACGGTTGCTGAAGCCCGGGGAGTGGCAATGTTAGTAGCGAAAAAGGCTAATCTACCAATTGCAGAATATACACCACCGCAAATCAAGCAGTCACTTACCGGTTATGGTAAGGCGGATAAGAAGCAGGTCCAAGAAATGGTCCGGGTGCAACTCGGTCTTAAGGAAGTCCCAAAGCCAGACGACTGCGCCGATGCGCTGGCTGCTGCTATTACGCACTCACTGATGAGTCGATTCGAAGATTAAGTTTCAAGGTATTCAAAAATACGATCTTTTTCGGTCGCCTGGCTTTTTAGAAAATGGACGTAGCGTCTCGCTTTGTTATGAAACAAAAAAGTAAGACGATGTGGTCGCATCCAATCACCGCGTCGGTCATCAAGGTAGAAGCCGATACTTGAATAACGATCACCCCGCCAATCTTCGTGCAGTAAATGAATATCTCGCGACACGTCGAGTGCTTCATGTCGCCCTGCCAGGCCATCAAAGATAAAAAGTGAATCAAACGGCAAGGCTAAGCTATATCGCCCAGTTTGAATGTAGGCGGCATATTGCAACAAAATGACTTGACCGAATTCTTCGATCGATGTTTTCTTGGTTGTGAAAACAAGCAAATGAACGCCAGTTATTGTTAACGAATATGCGAGCAGATCGATACGGCTAGCGAAACCTTGAGGCTGGGGTGAGAATTCTTGCATGTTGGTCCTTGGCGACAGATTATCTTGTAATAAGCTTATAAAAAATGCCTTATCTTGATTAGTGACAAAAAAAGATTGGCCAATAGCGGCACTTATCCAGATATGGAAGTAACCGCTATCACGCATGAGGGCTGTTTGAATAAAGCTTTGCATATTTAAGACTATAGTCCGCAGATCTTGTACTGGCCTTAACTTTTTACGAAAGTACAGCTAGCAGATATATGTGTCATAATAGAGCTATGATTGCGCATGTTTCTGGAATAGTGGCTGAAAAATTTGCGAACTCGGTAATCGTCGATGTGCACGATATAGGGTATGAAGTGCAAGTTCCCAGCGGTGATTTTGACCGTGCTTTACTTGGTGAACCGGTGAAATTCTTTACGTACCACCATATCAGGGAACAATCTCAGGAATTATTCGGTTTTTCATCGTTGACTGCCAAAAAATTATTCGAACTGCTGATTACCGTCCAAGGTGTCGGTCCAAAAGCAGCCCTGGCGATCCTTAGCTTGGGCGAAAGTGAAGTTGTTCGGAATGCGATTGCCGGCAGCGACAGCGGGTTTATTATCAAGGCAAGTGGTGTAGGTAAAAAAACAGCTGAACGGGTCATTATTGACCTTTCTGATAAAGTTGGACTGGCCGTTAATGTCGCTCGCGCCAGCGGTGTGTCGGTTGCGCCAGCTGGTGATGAGGCACTTGAGGCTTTGATGGCGCTTGGGTACAGCCTGAACGATGCTATGATGGCACTTGAGTCAGTCCCAGTTGATCTTCCGACTGCGCAGCGCGTAACACTAGCTTTGAAGGGCCAAAGTTAATGGCAATTGAACGTATTGTTGATACCAGTGATCACCAAGATGACGAGATCGAGCAGATTATTGAGGTCAGTCTTCGACCTCGTTCGTTCGATGAATATATTGGCCAAGATCGTTTAAAGAAAAATCTGACTTTAGCGATTGAAGCTGCCAAGAAGCGTGATGAACCACTCGATCACATCCTCCTTAATGGGCCTCCTGGGCTTGGTAAGACAACCATGGCAACGGTGATCGCCAATGAAATGGGTAAAAGCATCCGCGTTACTTCTGGTCCAGCGATTGAAAAGGCCGGTGATTTAGCCAGTATTTTGACCAATCTCCAAGACGGTGACATTTTGTTCATCGATGAAATCCACCGCCTGGGACGCACTGTCGAAGAGGTGCTGTATTCAGCAATGGAAGATTACAAACTCGATATTATGATTGGAAAAGGCCCGGCTGCCCGAAGTGTTCGTCTGGATCTTCCGAAATTTACCGTCATTGGTGCAACTACACGAGCGGGCGCCCTGGCAGCCCCACTACGAGATCGATTTGGCCATATTTATCGTCTCGAGTTCTACGCAACCGATGAGATTAGTCGGATTATTATGCGTGCCGCAACTATTTTAGGCAGTGCCATTGATGAGGCCTCAGCCAGGACGCTTTCGACTCGAGCTCGTCTGACGCCGCGTATCGCTAACCGACTTTTAAAACGAGTCCGTGATTATGCCGATGTCAACGGTGATGGCATTATTGACACGGTGATTACGAAGAAGGCCTTAGAATTGTTAGAAATTGATGAACTGGGACTTGATCCGGGTGATCGAAACCTTTTGTCGCACATGATTGATAATTACGGCAGTGAACCGGTAGGACTCAATACGATTGCTGCCTTGACTGGTGATGAGGCAACTACAATTGAAGATTTCTATGAACCGTACCTATTGCAGATTGGATTTATCGAAAGAACACCGCGTGGTCGCCGAGCTACCCAAAAGGCGTACAAGCACATGGGCAAAACTTTCAAGGAACCGACGGCTTAATTGCTATACTACTATTATGAACCCTGAAGAACCGACCCCAAAAGACTACCTAGCTCCGGTTGCCTATGATGCAGAAGGCAATCCACTGTATGCGCATCCAGCGAGGTCATTGCCTAAGCCAGCTGTTCGACAAGTGGTACATGTTGCCCGCTCAAGCGAACCGCTCAAGCAAGAAATTAGTACCGAATTACAAAAAAAGCACGATCGTTCGGCCCGTTTTCACCCGTTGCTTAATCTCAGTGAGGGCGAATATGTCATTCGGACGGTTCGTCGTCATCCGATTGGTCTAATTTTGCCACTTTCCGGAGGCTCACTGGTGATTGCCTTGGCATTGATCGTTGCTTCAAACTATACCGCCATCGCCGAGACATTGATGTTTTCGGGTGTTCTAGCTGATGCTGCTGCAGTAATGACACCAATCTTGTTATTCTGTGTCTTGATTGCACTGGGTATGCTTGTAACTTACTACGTTTACGTGAATAATAAATTCTTTTTAACAAACGAAAGTGTCATACAGGAAGTCCAAATTAGTCTTTTTTCTCGCCGCGAACAAATTGTTAGTTTAGGGAATATCGAAGATGCCAGCTATGTGCAACAGGGCATTATGCAGCAACTTTTTAATTATGGTTCAATCCGCCTTAGTACTGAAGGTGATGAAACAACCTACCGGTTTAGCTATGTGTCGAATCCAAAACAACACATTGCAACTCTAAATAATGCAGTCGAAGCTTTTAAAAACGGTCGTCCCGTCGAAGATTAATTACTTCGGTTTGTTTTGACGTAGTCGGTTTCGTTTTGAAGAGTTGAACGAAGTTTGTAGCTTTTGCATTTATCATCGGTGCAGTTGTATGGCTCGTAACGATAGCTACTGCTAGACTCACCAATCTTGATACCATCAGGGTCTTTGAATAACGAAGGATCGACTGAAGGAAGGACCGCTTCGGTGATCGTGCGAGGATAATAGCCTTTATCCTTAAAGAACACTTCCTCGATACTGTAGTACATGGCATTGATGGAGGTTTTCCTAGTTTCATCTCGCCCAGCAACCTGGAGGTTGTTGCGCTGAATAAAGAAGAGGATGCTGGCAGCACCAGCCAAAACGATGATAAAAATGAGTTCAATAATTGTGAAGCCGTGGGTTGTAGTTTTCATTACTTATGATTATAGCAAATTAAGAATTGCCCGAGTATAATAAGAGGGAATTAAGAGAGGGAATCTATATGCCGAAAAAATCAGAAAAGAATACTGAGCTGCCCGAAAAACCTATTGCAAACGAAGCAAAATTGAAAGCACTCGGTCTTGCTCAAGAGCAAATCAATAAGCAATTTGGTGATGGCGCTATTCGCCGACTAGGTGATACAAAAACAGTTGACGTTGAACTCGTCAGCAGCGGCGCACTGTCGCTTGATCTTGCGCTTGGCGGCGGCTATCCAAAAGGTCGTATCCTTGAGATCTATGGCCCTGAAAGTTCCGGTAAAACAACCCTAACGCTCCACGCAATCGCTGAAGTCCAAAAATTAGGTGGTACGGCGGCCTTTATTGATGCCGAGCACGCGCTTGACCCAGCCTATGCTCGCAAACTTGGCGTTGATACCGACAATTTACTTGTTTCTCAGCCAGACAACGGCGAACAAGCCCTCGAAATCGCTGAAACACTCGTTCGTTCGAACGCTGTTGACCTTGTTGTGGTCGACTCGGTCGCAGCGCTTGTTCCGCAGGCTGAAATTGAAGGTGAAATGGGCGATAGTCACATGGGGCTCCAAGCACGTCTAATGAGCCAAGCACTTCGCAAGCTGACGGGTATTATCAGCAAAAGCCACACCACGGTTATTTTCATTAACCAAATTCGTATGAAGATTGGGGTAATGTTTGGTAACCCCGAAACGACTACGGGTGGTAACGCATTAAAGTTTTACGCTTCTGTGCGTCTTGATATTCGCCGAACAGGGCAAATTAAGAATGGTGAAGAGATTATTGGTAACCGCACAAAAGTGAAGGTAGTCAAGAATAAAATTGCCCCTCCTTTCCGCATTGCTGAATTCGACATCATGTATAACGAAGGTATCTCGAAAACAGGTGACGTCTTGGATCTCGCGGTACTTCATGGAATCGTTGGGAAAAGCGGTGCTTGGTTTGACTACGCTGATGCAAAAATCGGCCAAGGTCGCGAGGCAAGTAAAACGTATCTTGCAAAGAACAAGGACGTCCTTGCAGAAATTGAAGCAAAAGTACGCGCCAAAGTTGCCGAAGAAGCCGCTGCTGAATAGCCGAAAGCTTGTTACTATGAAGATTTCTGCCATCACCTTACAGGCACGCGACAAGAATCGCGTGAATGTATCGGTTGATGGCAAATATCGCTTCAGCCTCGATGTGTTCCAACTTGCTGATCTAGGGATCAGAATGGGCAAGGAATACACCGAAGCTGAAATTGTAGCCCTGGAAGAAGAGAGCCAGTTTGGAAAGCTCTACACAAGAGCATTAGAGTACTGTCTCATGCGTCCGCATAGTCAAAAGGAACTGCGTGACTATTTGTACCGCAAGACTAGAGATACGCCTATGAAAACAGGTGGAATGCGAAAAGGCGTTTCGGTTCAGCTTACTGAGCGAGTTTTTGATCGTCTTGAGCTAAGGGGTTATATTAGTGATGAAAAGTTTGCTTCCTTTTGGATCGAAAATCGTAACCTCCGAAAAGGCTCCAGTAAACGAAAACTTTCAGCTGAACTTAGCGCTAAGGGAGTCGATCGTCAAATTAGTGATACATACCTTTTAGAAACTGAACGCGATGATTCAACCGAGCTACAAAAGATAATTGCAAAAAAACGGCCTCGTTACGCAGATGATCGGAAATTTATGTCGTATCTTGCTCGGCAAGGTTTTAGTTATGATGACATTAAATCGGCCTTGAATAACTCTGACCCGGAAAACTAGCTATCGCTGTTTTCGGTTTGCGGCGATGGTGAACGAAATGGATTCACGTATTGGGTACGAGTCGCTTTCATAACTGGTTCGGGAGCAAGTTTTTTGGCAGTCGTTTTCACTATAATCGCATTGTCATTAATTTCGGTAATCTGAGAGCGGTGAATAAGTATGCTTGTCTCGGTCAAGCCTTTTAATATACCACGCTGCACATCGAGTTGCTGTATCACAAAACTGGCGGTATCAACTGTGTAGTTACAGACTTTACCAAGCTTACGATGTGTTTCATCAATCACGTTCATCCCAATTAATGAAAAGTTTAATTCGTGTAGTTGTTTAATTTTGATGACATCATCAAGTCCGACAAGTTCATCGCTACTGTCGATAATCATACCGATGCCACTCATTTCACGAATGTCGGCTGTCCGAAGAAAAGATGGATGTTCGGTCAGCAGCGGACCATCTAGCTTAAAAGCAATAATCTTTAGATTTGCAGGGTTTATTAAGGGGGCACCGGTACGCGCTAAGCGTGTCCCAGTCTGAAGGCTCATAACAGGGGTATCATCAAGTCGAGATCCAAGCACTAGCATAAACTTAGTATACCTTATCAGCTTGCTTACTCAGAGAAAGGATTTATCCTGCCTGGGGGGTATGTCGGATTCGGAACGACTGCATCGCTGGTATGTAGTGCTTTAATTCGATCAAGGGTTGCTTGGTCGATCGAGCCGGCTCCAAGCGGTGAAGTGTAAGTACTATCGGTCGATGAAGTTTTTAAAAGGTCGTTAAAGGTGTAGACGGCATAGCCCAACCCGGCTGTAATAAACACAATAAATAGTGTCAGGTGGAAACGACGGAATAGGGTAGCAACCGGTTTAAAAAGTGATGTTAAGCGTACCCTTTTCATATTATCTCGTTGCCACCGTAATAGTTATTTTGTCAGTCACGATAGTGTCTCCAGACGTTGCGGTCGGTCGGCTAATGCTAATACCTGTTATCTGCATTTTTGGGAGATTTCCTTCAATCGCATTAAGAAATTTTAGAAGCTTACTATACGAAACGGGTGATTGGACTGTGACCATGGTACTATGCGCTTCAACCGGGGTTGCTCCCTTTACGGCTGAGGCTTTATTAAACTCGGTGTTCGAGATAACTATTCCCGAAGTAGAAGCATATTGCTGGATATCTTTCAGGGCTTGTGATTGGTAGGTGGCTTCAGTGGCAAATAACTGATTCGCTTTTGTGACTAATGGTTCGCGCTGGGCAAGTTCTTGTTTCAGTACACCAAGTTGCTCGATGTTTTGACCGCTGGCATTACTATCAGAAACAGTATGACTGACATCGATCGAATACTTTTTGATGATCTGTAGGCCAAAGTAAAAACCAGCAGCAGCTCCAATGACTACAATAACCATGAAGAAAGCTAGGAAGTTACGGGTTGCCGTCGCGTTAATAGGTTTGCTTTTTTTCATTTTGCCGTTACCCTATTGATAACTAAGGTTAATGAAACACTAACAGGGTAGCCAGATACACCGCTGGAACTATCAGAAACAGATTGAAAGTTAACGTTCGAAAATAATTTTGAGGTTTGGAACTTTTGACGCAGAATAACTGCGGTTTCATTATTTTTAGCATAAGCTTTTAACGACACCGGAGTACCGGTGAACGATTTTGTATCGAGAGTAATTTGGTCCAATACTGTTCCTTCTGGCATTTGTTGGCCAATGTTAGTGAGTACTTTTGAGTAAAGAATCTCTTGATCTAAGATAGATTTAGTTTCTATCAACTTGCTGCTGAGCGAATCAACTTGAGTTTTTGTGGAACTATACACGGCTGCTTTGGTATCGTTAGCATCGATGAGTAGTTGGGCGCTGGCTTTTGTTTGTGTCAAAAGAATGTACGATCCACTTAAAAGCAGAACGAGAAAAAGAAATGCCAAACTAATTACGCTAATGTAGCGTGTTAAGGTGACATTGATACGGGCTGCGCGAATTTCTTTTTTTGCACTATCAGGCATTAAATTAATCATTTCCAGATACCTCCAGGAGAAATACTTGCCAGGCCGGAAACCGTAATATAGCGGGGACGAAATTGCTTTGGCGGCTCTTGGAGTTTAGCAAAGTCAAGCCGCTGCCACGGGCTGGCGACACGAGCGGGCATAACAAGATTATTCGTAAAATACTCACCGATACCTGGCAAATTGCTGCCACTTCCAACCACTAGTAACTGCTCTAGTTTGCGACCAGAGTTAATTCGTTCATTGTAGTAGCGCATTACTTTTTTTACTTCACCGAGGATACGTTCTAGGCTTGGTTCAAGCGCAACCGTCAGCTTTTGTTGGCGTGGACCGGCGCTCAAACCATTTAATACCTTCAATTGGTGCGCATTTTCAAGTTCAACGTTTAATTTTTTGGCGATATCGAGCGTAAAAGTATTACCTCCGACAGCCAGCCCACTGGTGACACGTATTGTGCCACGGTCCAGGATGGCGATATCGGTTGTTGCTGGTCCGATGTCAACAATAATTGTCGGCAAATCACCACGCTCAGTAGCTGTGAGAACGCGGCCAACTGAACAAATACTTGGCTCGATTAAGACTGGTTGTAGCCCGGCCGCTTCAACACCACGCACGATGTTGTCGATAATCAATTTTGGAACTGCACTCATCAGGACAGTTATCTCTTTTTTAGCGCGTTCAATGATCTGGTAATCAATGTATAAATTTTCAGAAGGGATTGGAATATATTGGTCAGCCTCAAGAATAACGGCATCGTGGAGTGACTTTTCGGTTGAAGCGGGTAGGGTAAATGTGCGCGTATAGCTGCGGGCAGTCGGCAGGGCAATTGCAACCCGCTTGCTAGAAGTGTCACCAATAACTTTTTCTGACACTAGCAGTTTGATGGAATCGGTCAAGTAGGTGCTGTCTGGGTTCTCCATAGCGTCTTTCATTTTCAAGGGTTCAAGGTCGATTGATCCATAGCCGTGAACAAGCCATCGTTTCGGATCAGCTGACATGATTTTGACACCAGTGTTACTGATGTCGAGGCCGATGATTGGTTTGTCTTGATAGAATAATTTTGACATGATGCCCACTAGGATAACTATGTCATATTATAGCATGAGCACTTCACTAAAAACTACGGACTATTTTACATTTTGAGACAGTTGTGCGATGGGGGTCATGACACTGGCAGCAATCAGACCAACCATGCTTCCCATGATGACAATCATGACTGGTTCAATAATTGAGCTGATACTCTCGATTGCTAGGTCAACCTCTTCTTCGTAAAAGTCGGCGACTTTGATGAGAACATTGTCGGTTTGGCCGGTCTCTTCACCAACGGCAAGCATCTGCCCGACAATAGCGGGAAAGAGTGGATTCTCTTCAATTACTGAAGATAAGGATTTGCCATTTTTTACTTCCTTGGCAGCTTGTTGTAGGGCCTCTTGGTATAACTGGTTACCCACAGCACGCGAAGTCACATCAAGACATTCTAGCACGGCAACCCCAGCTCCCATCAGTGCCGAGAAGGTACGGGCAAAGCGGGCAATCGCGATTTTTTTCACGATATTCTTGATTCCTGGAATCTTGAGGATAAGCGCGTCAAACTGGCGATGCCCACGAGGTGTTCTGATGTAGCGGATAATACCGTAAATAGCAGCGACTAAACCTGGGAAAATAATATACCAGTAGGACGTAATAATGTGGCTGAACCCCAGCATAAATAGCGTGATACCCGGTAGCTTGGCATCTGGTCCGCCGAGGTCATTTAAAATCTTGCCAATTTGCGGGATAACAAAAAGCATGAGACCAAAAAAAGCCAGGACGGTGATGACGACAAGGACAGTTGGATAGGCCATAGCACTTTTAATCTTTTTACGAATTGCCGAACTTTTTTCCTGTTGGTAGGCTAAACGTTTCAAAATATCGTCCAAGATTCCAGCTGTCTCACCAGCACGGACCATGTTGACGTAAATGTCGTTAAAACTCAGTGGAAATTTAGAAAGAGCATCACCCAGTGAACTACCGCCTTCAATGTCTTTAATGACGAAGGCCAGCGTTTTTTTCAATACAGGGTCTTCGGCGTGTTTTTCAAGTGAGCTGAGTGACCGCAGTAGGGGCACACCCGCCCCAACCATGGCACTTAGTTGGCGGGTAAAAATAACCAATTGGTCAGACTTTACTTTTTTAGACTGGAAAAGATTGTTAAGATCGATTGAAAAGCCTTTGGCTTTTGACACCTCTTTAATACTAACAGGGCGAAGATTCTGTTTGGTGAGGGCAATGATAACACTGGCTCGATCAGGAAGTTCGGTAATACCATTAATGGCTTTTTGTTGGGCATCGACTGCGATGTAAGCAAACTGGGTCATTACTCTCTACTCACCCGAAGGACCTCTTCAATCGTTGTTTCGCCGCGCAATGCCTTGACGAGGCCATCGATTTGCATGGTCATCATGCCTTCGCTAATTGCTTGTTGCTTGATCTGGGTACTATCAGTCCGGGTCAGGATCATCTTTTCAATTTTTGCACTGTTCGATAGAACCTCATAGATACCAATCCGGCCTTTGTAACCTTCTTGGGCATCATCATCGTTAAAGTTTTTATTAGCCCGCCACAATGTTTTGATGCCATTTTCGTCAGTACTGAGAGGCGTATCACCACCCAGACCTTGGGCGGCGGCTTGTTTTTCTAGTTCGTGAATAACACGGAAATCTTGACCTTCATCTAAATTGAAAAGTTTGATAATCTCGACTTTTTCTTCTTCACTTGGTACAAAACTCTCGCGGGAGCCTTTATGTAAACGACGAACCAGACGTTGACCGACGATAGCGCGAATCGTTGTTGCGATCAAGAAAGGCTCGATGCCCATATCAAGCAGACGTGGCAAAGAGGTTGCGGCATCGTTGGTGTGCAGCGTACTGAAAACCATGTGTCCGGTGAGAGCAGCCTGAATTGCCAAATTAGCCGTTTCGCCATCACGAACCTCACCAATCATGATAATATTTGGATCCTGACGAAGTAAGGCGCGCAGCCCAGTTGCAAAGGTCATACCAGCCTTGGCATTAGTCTGAGTTTGGTTTACGCCGACAATCTTGTATTCGACTGGGTCTTCAATCGTCGAGATATTGACGTTCGGTCGGTTTAGAATTGTCAGGATGCTAAATAGACTGGTAGATTTACCACTACCTGTCGGACCGGTCATTAGGACAATACCGTTTGGCTCTGCAATTTCACGCTGGACATCAAGCAAGGCCTTGCCCCAATATCCGAGCGATTCCAAGCTAACGGCTTCGTTTGATTCATCAAGAATACGCATGGCAATCTTTTCGCCATCGGCAATTGGGAGCGAGCTGACGCGTAGGGCGTATTGTTTTCCACCGACTTTAATCTTGAAACGACCGTCTTGTGGAACGCGGCGTTCGTCGATTTTTAGGTTGGCTAGAATTTTGATACGACTAATCAAGGGACCGAGGACATTGCGAGGCAGGCGGTTCACTTCCTTCAGAATACCGTCGATACGGTACCGAATCTGAACAAACTCTTCGCGGGGTTCAATGTGAACGTCAGAGGCATGCGAACGAATCGCGTACTCTAGTAGTAGACTAACTGTCTGTGCAATCGGAGAATCTTCGGCAATATCTTGCTCGGTTATGGTTTGCATGTCACTGTCTTCACGTTGAAAATCAATGACTTCATTCAATTCTTGATTGACATCACCACGGTAGGATTCAAGCGAAGCAAGGATATTTTCGCGAGTTGCAATATAAATACGGGAGTTCAGTCCAATTTCTTTTTGGATAAAGTTGACTGCCTGTATGTCATCAGGGTCTTCCATAGCGAGATAACGAATGCCGTCTTCATCAACTTTAAATACGAGAGCATTGTACTGCCTAGCAATACGCTCTGGTAAAAGCTGCAGAGCATCTTTGGGGATGTTTTGGGGATCAAGTTCGATGTATGGCACGCCAGCGTAATCGGCAAATATCTGAACCAGTTTTTTGTCATCAGCAACGCGCTGGTCAATAACGGTTTCTTGCAATGAGCGTTTCGAACGAGCCGCCTCTTCTTTTAGGGTCGTGACTTGCTCGGGAGTTGCGAGATTTGCCTGCCCGAGTAACGTTTCTAGTATGTTGTCTGAAATGCGCATAATGCTTACGCTCAATTGTAATGCAGTGACCCTAAAAGTGCTAGGTGGTATACTACATCTGATGATTATAGAGGTCGGAAGTGAATACGAAACAAAAGCATTAGGTGAAAAACTAGGAGCACTTCTTCTAGGTGGAGAAACAATCGAACTAACAGGTGACGTCGGAGCTGGTAAAACAACTTTCGTAAAAGGTTTGGCACTAGGGTTGGGCATTGACGAAGATGTTCAAAGTCCGAGCTTTACGATTAGTCGGGTCTACGACGCTCGGGATGGTTTACGTTTGGCACACTATGACTTTTATCGCCTTGCTGACGCTGGCATTATGGCCGATGAATTAGCCGAAACAACTCAGGACACTGCGACGGTAACAGTGATAGAGTGGGCTGATATCGTCGAAGGAGTTTTGCCAGCTAGTCGGTTGAGTATTGTCTTTACAACGCCCACCGAAACAAGTCGTATTTTGTCTATTTCTGGCGACCAAACACTACTGGAGAAAATATGATTTTGTTACTTGATACCTCAACGCCTGTGTGCAAAATTAGCTTGTTTGAATCAGCCACTATTATTCACGATGAATGGGAATCTGGCCGTGGCCTGGCTAAGGGTCTTTTAGGATATATCCAAAGTACACTTACTGCACAGGGCAAAAACTGGCAAGATATTTCTGGTATTGTTGTTTACAAAGGGCCCGGAAGTTTTACGGGACTGCGCATCGGGTTAACTGTGCTAAATACAATCGCTGACAGTGAAAAAGTTCCAATCGTCGGAACAACTACCGAGAATTGGCAAAGTCTTGGATTAACCCGACTTGAGGCTGGACAAAATGATACATTAGTTATGCCCGAGTATGGTGCTGATGCGCATATCACAATCCCGCGTAAATAAACTTGCCTTCTACGTCTTGGCAGGACTACAATAAGATCAGTTCGAACATACTTTCTGTGAACTCTCTGCAAACTTTTGAAAATTTTCAGCGCGACCTGTGATACTAGAATTGTCAAGATGAACACTTGGCACAGGCCTCGACTGAGGAAGGAAACAACATGATTGAAGGAATAATTGCCGCTGTAATCGGAATTCTTGCTGGTGTGGGCGGAACAACCGTTTACGCACGTAATCGAACAGCTAACGGAAAACACAAAGCCGACCAAGCTATCATTGATGCAAAAAATAAAGCAAGCGACATTGTGTTGAAGGCAAAAGACGACGCAATAAAACTTGCCGCCGATACCAAACGTGATGAAAATGAACGACGTCGTGGTTGGGATAAAACTGAAGGTCGCCTGGCTGATCGCGAGACAAGCCTTGACCGTAAACTTGATGAACTCGACAAACGCTCTGACGGATTACGTGCCCAAGAAGATGACGTTGAGGCTTTGAAAAGTGAAATACGGGATATTCGTACTCGACAACAGGATAAATTAGAAAAAATTGCTGGCCTCAAGAAAAAAGAAGCAGCTGAAAAACTAATGGAAATGACTGAACGTGATATTAAAGAAGATTTGGTTGGTTTAATTGCCAAGCTACAAAATGATGCCAAAGAAACTGCCGAAGAGCAAGCTCAGCTTATATTGGTAAGTGCTATGGAGCGTATGAGCAGCGAGGTTACAGCCGAACGAACCGTGACCGCTATTAAGTTGCTCGATGACGAAATGAAAGGTCGTATTATCGGAAAAGAAGGCCGTAACATTCAAGCCCTGCAACGGGCTACTGGTGTTGATATTCTGGTGGATGACACTCCAGGTATGGTCATTCTTTCGAGCTTTGACCCATTACGTCGTCAAGTGGCTCGTATGTCCCTTGAAATGTTAATGAAAGACGGACGTATTCACCCTGCACGCATCGAAGAAGTTGTTGCAAAAGCTGAAAAAGAAATCGAAAAAGAAGTTATTCGAGCTGGTGAAGATGCTGCCCGCGAAGTAGGCGTCGTCGGCATTCCAAAAGAGATGATCCAACTGCTGGGTGAGCTGAAGTTTCGTACTAGTTATGGACAAAATGTTTTGATGCATAGCACCGAAATGGCACACATGGCTGGACTGATCGCCGAAGAAATCGGGGCCGATGTGCGAATAACAAAGATCGCAACGTTACTGCACGATGTCGGTAAGGCCGTTAGCCACAAGATTGAAGGCAAGCATCACCACGTCGGAGCCGATCTGGCCCGAAAATATGGCATGAGTGACGAAATCGTCCACGCCATCGAAGCCCACCATGACGATATTGAAGCGACCACGCCTGAAGCTTTGGTGGTTCGCGTCTGTGATGCATTATCGGCTGCTCGTCCAGGTGCGCGTAACATCAGCGCCGAGAATTTTTCAGAGCGTATGCGCGACTTAGAAAATATTGCCAATAGCTTTAAGGGCATTTCAAAAGCCTATGCCATTAGCGCTGGACGTGAAGTACGAGTTATTGTAACACCTGAATCTATTGATGATCTTTCTGCAATTAAGTTAGCGCGTGATATTGCCAATAAAATCGAGAGCACGATGCAGTATCCAGGAACGATTAAGATTAATGTGATCCGGGAAACGCGGGCGATTGAGTACGCCAAGTAAGCGGGTAAAGCTACCACTAAATAAAATAGACTACGCGGGGGTAGTCTTTTTTATTTGGTCGGGGTGAAAGGGCTCAAACCTTCGACCTCTCGGTCCCAAACCGAGCGCGCTATCAACTGCGCCACACCCCGATGGGTTTACCCGGGTGATTATACGCTATTTTGGAAGCTATTTCTAGTGGTCAGTTATGGCTTGGTCATTGCTTAGCAGAGATGGCTCCGTTATTATGGTGACAACACGGTTATATGAGAAAAACACTTCGCAGCAGTTTCCACTTTTTACAGACCCGTCCAAAAGCGGATTATATATTCGTTGCCGTCGCTTTGTTGCTATTTGCCGGATTGGCACTATGGAATATTTCCGGTGCATCAATCTGGTTTGATGAAGCTTTTAGCGCTTATTTGATTCGGTATAACTTTATTGATATTGCTCGCTACACGGCGACCGATGTGCACCCACCCTTTTTCTACTGGCTGCTAAAACTATGGAGCATGGCATTTGGGACGAATGAATTGGCACTCCGTTCGATGAGCGTTTTATTTGGTGTCGTGGCGGCGGCGTTTGGTTACTTGTTTACCAGACGACAGTTTGGTCGCCGGGCTGCACTGCTCGGACTATTTATCTTAGCACTTTCGCCGCTATACGTTCGCTATAGCCAGGAAGCGCGCATGTATACACTCGTGGCGGCGATCGTGATGGCGGCAAGTCTCGTACTGGTCAAAGCTGTTGAAACAAACAATCGAAAACTATGGGTGCTGTACGGTGTCCTGGTTTCACTTGGTATGTGGACGCATTATTTTGCCGCGCTGGCCTGGATCGCTCATTGGGTGTGGCGATATATCGTCACCAGACAAACGGGTGTGCGTGGCAAGCAGTTACGTCAGAAATTTTTTGATAAGAATTGGTTGATAGCTCATATTGTGGCGGTCGGATTATTTATTCCTTGGTTGCCTGCAATGGTAACGCAGCTTGTTGTCATACAGGCAAACGGTTTCTGGATTCCACCAATTGGAATTGACTCTATCGGAAACTATTTTGGTACGTTAGTGTATTTCTTGGAGCATGATCACGTGACGGGTTGGCTGGCAGCTGGGCTTATGCTGATGGCTCTCCTCGTTACGGTGCTAGCGGTTCGTAGTTATCGAACTGGTGACCAGAATTTTAAAAAGAACTATCTACTGCTTTTCCTACTTGCTGCTGTCCCACCGATACTACTATTTATCGCATCGCTGCCTCCACTAACATCGTCATTTGTAGAACGGTATTTATTGCCTGCGGCACTTGCGTCAGCTTTTTTCGTTGGCGTGACACTCGCGTATGGACTGAAGAAAGTTATCGCCTGGAAACAATTGGTTATTTTTATTGTCATCGGTGCCATGTCGGCCTATGGTATTTCCAACATGTACTTTTACGGAAATTATAATAAAAACTCCCGCACTGGCATTGAAACTAAAGCATTGGTTAAAGATGTTATCGCCAAGTCTGCGCCGGGTGAGCCGATCATTACCAGCACTCCTTGGGTTTTTTATGAGGCGATGTTTTATAACACAGATGAACATCCAATCTACTTTATCGACGCCCAAGTTGATTACCGCTACGGGTCACTGGATATGTTGAAAAATAGTGATTATCACAAAATTAAAGATTTATCGGCATTTACCAAACAACATCCAGTTGTCTGGTATATTGGCTACTCTGAGGGTATCCTCACTCCTCCTACTACGACTTGGACACGAATCGACCAGACGGCTATTACCAGTCACGTTGATGGCAAGACTGTCTATATGGGCAACGAATACCAGACCAACTAGGCTGGAACAATGCGCCGTACGAGTGGTATTTTGATAAGCCCCCAGGTAATCAGAACGGCCGCAAACCCAAGGAGTGTGTTCACGAAGTAGTTTTCGCTATTAGCTGACAGGTAGCTGATGATTAAAAGCCCGACACCGTGCAAAATATAAGCGGTGAGTGAATGGGTTCCAAATGGGATAAGAAGCCAATTGAGATAGCGGCTGATAGCACGGCGGAATTTGTAAAATACGAAGAAGAAGCCACTAAACCATAGGAATGCCACCATTTCCCGAAACAAACTGACCGATTCTTTATCGAACAAAATCGCGTTAACATAATCGGCAAATCCTTGAAATGCTTCGGCGTGGTAGGTAAACAATATCGATAATCCGATGGTCACGATTGTCAGTCCGACGCTGCTTCCCGCGACCGCGAGCTGTTGATTTCGACGCAGTGCTTTCCACCAGTTAAGAATAGGAACCAGGTAAAATCCGACGATGCTAGGAATAAAAAAGAGGAACTGCCACTGCAGCGGCTCATTGTGTGTCGTCCAACCTAAAGCGAGTGCGAGTAAACTCAGGACACCAACCACCCAAGCCAAGTTCTGGCGGAAAAGCCAAATTGCAACCGGTGATACGACGAGGAAGATAGCGTAAAGCGTCAAGAAGTGCACCCAGACAAATGTATAGCGCATTGTGATAAGGCCCGGGAGAAATTCACCCCACGCACCTTCTTCCATCGGCGTACTA
>JAYVYE010000023.1:0-3070 GCA_043784545.1 Candidatus Microsaccharimonas sp. | reverse complement strand
ACCTGCCCAGCAGATGATATTTTTTATGGTGGTTCAGCCGGTGGTGGAAAAACTGCTCTTCTAATATTCGACTTTGCCCTTCATGAAAAGGAATGGGGTAAAGATGCTCATGGATTGATCCTACGTAGGACCTACCCCGAGACAGAAGAGATCAGAAGTCAGGCTTTCCAGATGCTAATGAGTCTTCCTAGCCCACCAAAGTGGCATGCAACTGATAAGAAGTTTACATTTAGGTCGGGAGCTGACCTTGAAATTGGACACCTGGACAACAGAGAAGACCTCACCCGTTACATCGGGCGTCCTTTTACCTGGATTGGTAAGGATGAGCTTCCCCATTGGGCCACTTCCTATGAACATGATTTTCTCATGTCTCGAATGCGTAGCACCAATCCTAACTTGCAGACTCGATGTCTCTCAACAGGTAATCCTGGTGGAGTTGGACACAACTGGGTAATGAAACGCTGGCATATTGACGACTTCCCTGATGGGCATACTCCATTCACTGACATCCTTGACATTGATGGCGCCTCAGTATCGTCTACCAGAATCTTTTTCCCTGCCAAACTTGAGGACAATCCAAGCATAGATAACGCTCTAAACCGTAGATATCGTGCCAAGTTGATGGGCATGGATGAGAAACATCGGAAAATGCTTCTAGATGGGCGTTGGGATGTGACTGAAGGAGCCTTCTTCCCTGAATGGGACCCCTTGGTACACATTATGGCACCCAAGGAGATCCCAAGGGAATGGCCCCGTTGGATGGGTATGGATTGGGGCACTGCCAAGCCGTATTGGGCTGGCTGGGCTACCATGACTCCATGGGGCGAGGTTTGGCTGTACCGTGAACTCTATCCGATCCAACCAGATGATAAGGTCAATGTGGGTAGTTACGAGAACGCCCATCAAGTAGCCAAGAAGATACAGGACATTGAACGCATGAGCGATGAGTATGTGAAGGAACGCTATTTGGACTACTCGTGCTTTTCTGATAGCGGTATAAGTGAGTCTGAGGGGGGTAGTCCCCTCACTACTGCCAGTATTTTTGCTCGCTATGACCTCAATTTCCAGAAATCCATGAAGAGTAACAAGCCTGGGGCCATTCAATTATTCCGAGAATATCTTGCCGTGAACAACAAACAATCCCGCTTTAGGGTGTTTAGTACTTGCAAGAACTTCATTCGCGTAGTCAGCAGCATCCAGGGTGATTCCAATAATCCAAGCGTCTATAACTCAGATGGAGAGGATCATCCCTGTCTTTCGGGCGATACTGAAGTGCTGACTGATTTTGGGTGGAGAACCATCAGAGAGCTTCATGAACAGGATGGGATAGGCGGTCTGGATGTTTTCACGCCAGTCGGCCCGTATAAGGCAACTGACTTTATTAAGACTGGTATAAAACAGACGTATCGGATGCAACTTTCAAATGGATCTTACGTTGATGCAACGGCAGACCACCGTTTTCTTGTAGCGGGGAAAGGATTTACAAGACTTGACCAGACCATCACTGGGGATATACTGTTATATGGGGGTGGTCATGACACCAATGGTTATTTCAGAGACGGTGCAAGAGTTTCAAGGGGTGAGATATTACAGATGCGGGATGTACTTCCAGCACAATGGCTCACGCTTACACCGGATAGTGTGGATGTATGCGAATGGCCCGATTCCAAAGGGGTTCAATGTTCATCATGTGGACGAGAATCGTGCGAACAATGCACTATCGAATCTCAAATTGATGGATGGGCGCGATCATTCAAGCCATCATATGACTCCAGCCAGAAGGGAATGGGCAAAGGAGAATGTGAAGAAGGCCATAGCAGTAGCTCCAATGTGGCACCGTTCACCGGAGGGGATGGCTTGGCACAAGGTGAACGCGATGCTAGGAGCGAACAAGAACAAAGAGATATGGGCAGCAACAGAACCCCGGCCCTATGTATGTTACTTCTGCCTCAGCACGTTCTACGCGAAGAAAGGTTCATACTTTTGCACAGCCACTTGCCGAACTCAGGCGTGGAATCGAAATATTATGGTGTCTACGTTAAGAGCATTGAGCCTAAAACCGTTGAGCCTGTCTACGATATAAGGGTCAAGGGGCCAGCCTGCTTCTTAACAAGTGCTGGGGTCTTTGCCCATAACTGTGATGGGGTCCTCTACCTGCTTCGCAAAAATATACCACTCACGGATGAAGAGAACGAAAGAAAGATTCGTGCCAGTCAACACTTGACTAGGCGCATGAACCAATACAAACTTGGTCGGGGGTGCAGATGAAAGCAATAGGTATGCCAATGTCACCAATGAAGCAGATGCTAGTTAAAGCTGCTTCCATAGAGATGAACAAGCGGATGGGAGCAATGACATCTACTTCCAACAAGAACAAGATAAACCCAGTCATGGCTCAACGACTACCTGACGTGAAGAAGATGCAGGATTCCTTAAAGGTCAAGCCTGTCAAAATTCCCAAGAAAGGTAAACTCCCATGATGCCATCTTACACAACTCCGCAGCCTAGCCCTATAACCCCGCAGCCTAACCCAACGACTCAGGGTGCGCCTCAGGGAATGCAGTTACATCCAGCAGTAGCGCAAGCTTTCAGACAGCGCATCATGTCAGGCAGGACAACGGGTCCTCCGGGTGGTCAACAGGGCAGTAACCCTTGGGGTGCAACCAGTGGTTCTGGTGCGCCTCCATCCATCAACGATGGCTCTACGAATAACAATGGTGGTGGTTTTTATGGCACCGGTGGTGGTGCACTCCCACTAGGCCCTGGTGGTCAATTCGGTGGGCAAGGTCTACTGGGGCAACCTGGTGCTGCCCAGCCCCATCAGTACACTCAAGCTGACATGAATTATGGACAGCCTCAGCAAAACAATGCGCCCGGAAGTCAAGCCTATTCTGCCAATGGACGGCCTAATCCGCAGTCTTGGTGGGGAAGCCAGGGTGGTTCTGGTGCACCTCCACCCATTGATGATGGTCCTGACCCTAATTACCGTCCACTAGACCTATTTATGGGGTCTGGCCTTGGCGGTGGTCCACAGAAGAACCATAATCCTTGGGGTGCAGTTGGTGGTCCC
>JAYVYE010000022.1:0-1583 GCA_043784545.1 Candidatus Microsaccharimonas sp. | reverse complement strand
CCCGAATTCAAGAGGTTATTAATAATGATCTTACTGTAGAAGGTGAATTACACCGTGTCGTTACTGGCAACATCAAACGGCTTAAAGATATCAAATCTTATCGCGGACTACGACATACGGCAAATTTGCCTAGCCGTGGCCAACGCACCCGTACCAACGCCCGAACCAGGCGTGGTAAAAAAGTAACTGTCGGTGGTACTGCTAAGAAAGCCGTCTCTAAGACGTAGCCGAAAGGAATAATATGACAGATACTCCGTCAGCATCAACAGAAGCCGTTGTAGCGGCAGCACCATCAAAGAAGAAGAAATCAAAGCGAACCGTCGCTTACGGACAGTTACACGTTCAAGCTACATTCAATAACACTATAGTTACTTTCACTGACCGTACTGGAGCCGTTCTTACGGCTTCTAGCGCCGGCGCCTGTGGTTTTAGAGGCAGCAAAAAGGGAACAGCTTACGCTGCCCAAGTTGCTGCTGAAAAAGCTGCAACCCTTGCAAAACAACAGTATAGCGTTTCTAAAGTAGACGCATTTATTACTGGTGTTGGCCAAGGTCGTGAAGCAGCCGTTCGTGCACTAATGAGCCTTGATATTGCAGTTGAATCCATCAAAGACATGACCGGAATAGCCCACGGTGGCTGCCGCCCAAAGAAAGCAAGGAGGGTTTAATATGGCACGAGATTTAGTGAGTATTGTTAAACGCTCTCGCCGAGAAGGGTATGCACTTCATCCGAAGGCACACAAAGCACTTGTCAAGCGTCCAGGTCCACCGGGTCCAACCGGTACAAACCGACGTCCTGCCAAGCCTTCACAATATTCTTTGCAATTACGTGAAAAGCAGAAGGTAAAGCGCTTATATGGGCTACTTGAAAAACAATTTTCAAACCTTATGCGTGAATCCTCTAAGATAGCTGGCCAATCTGGCGAAAACTTGCTGATTTTTCTAGAACGTCGTGCTGATAATGCTGTATACCGTGCCGGTTTTGCTACTAGCCGACGTGCAGCACGCCAACTCGTCACACATGGTCACTTTATGTTAAACGGCCGACGCGTAGACATTCCTTCTCTTCGTATGAAGATTGGTGATGTACTAACCGTACGTGACCACAGCAAAGCTACCGAGTATTTCAAGAAGCTCGACGAAGTAAGTCCTGCTGGAAATGACGTACCTGACTGGATAAAATCTGACCGTAAGAAATTTACTGTCACTATTTCATCACTTCCAACCAGGGAACAAGCTGAACCAGATATTAATGAACAACTAATCGTCGAGTACTACTCACGTTAAGGAGAACGTAAAAGAAGTGTCAAAAACTATTCATACACCAATATTATCGAGCGTGACCGATCACAGTACGACAAGTGCTACTTTTGTTGTCGAACCATTACACACAGGTTATGGAATGACGCTAGGTAACTCCCTTCGTCGAGTACTGCTATCCAGCATTTCTGGTGCAGCTATCACTGCATTCAGAATTGACGGTGTTACACACGAATTCACTACAGCCGATGGGGTTAAAGAAGATGTCGTTGACATCATGCAAAACCTTAAAGGCGTACGTTTTCGTGTATTTAGCGACGAACC
>JAYVYE010000021.1:0-1860 GCA_043784545.1 Candidatus Microsaccharimonas sp. | reverse complement strand
AAGGTGATGCCGCCGAACATGGTGCCTGCCCACGCCACCATTACTTTAAGCAGCGCCATATTTGTATCTTGCTCATTCATGTTTGATGTGCCTCTATTTGTTTCGTAGTGGGGCACATAATCAATCTGTCAATAAGTTTTCAGGAATCGGCGCACAGAATAGGATTTCAATATCGCCATGCATATAGCCGATAGCGAATCCATTTTGGTAGATGTAGTTCATTGATCCGACTCCAATAAATCAAAAGCCCGCCCAATCACCACCACATGGTTAAACGCCAAACCAATCCGCGCTTTGAGAATTGATATTTCCTCAGATGTAATATCTAGAATTCCACCACGGCAAAGTTTCTGCGCGAGTAAATAAAAATCCAGTTTTTCCGGGAGTGATAGTTGGTCATCCCCCATTAATGGGGTGGTGAGGGCAATTAAAGATACAGTTTTTAAAGTTGCGTTATCTTCAAAGGGAAGGCCCTCTAAATTCAAAATGGCGGTATTAAAGTCTCTTTTCATGTGGGCCTTTAATTGGAGAATCCAGGAATCCAAAGCTGCGTACCGCTACGCACCACAGAGAACCACGTAGTTACCCCGCCATTGGCTCCGGGTTTGTTAGCTGACAACGTAGGGGTTGCTCCGCCACTCGCTGGCGCGCCGGACAATACGGTTTGCAAGCTGTCTAACTCCAGGCCGCCTGTATTATTCAAACGTGATTTTTTAACCCCGCTGACCGAGTAAGTCAGGCCCGCACCATCATTACCCAATTGATTTACCGCGGCAGAATCAAAGGCGATATTCTGGTTTACTGCGAGTTTGAAAGCCGCTTGTGTAATCGTGGCGGCAGATGTATCAAAACCCACTGCCGCAGAGCAATTGATTGAAAACCCCGTTTTTACGCTGGTACTGGCATCGCCGCCATTTTGCAGACGCACCCCATAGCCCACTTGGTTTGCCGCACCCGTTGGAGTTTGGCGATTAATGACAATATCAATACCAATTCGGTTACTAAGTGAATCCGTGCCATTGGCCCGGCAATCAACTTCTATACCAATTAATCCAGTGATTGGGTTATTCGTACCTGTTGGATCCAATGCTTCGGCGACCATGCCCCAGACCGGTCCTGCGCCGCGCTTGATGCCCTGGCCATACACGCCGACGTTTTGCCCCCCGGTGGCGCTGCTGTCGCACATTCCGGTAATGGCCCATTCGTAATTTGCCGCACCCGCGCCTACGTAGCTATCTACCCGCAGGCCGGATGCGACAAACCCGACAGACCCACCAGTGTGGGTAACATTGCGCCGGATGTATTTAGTTGCAAAATCAGCGCCCGATGTGCCGTTGTGCAGGGTCTGTTCTTTTGCGTTTGCGGTGTAGCCTAGCGCCGTGCCGCCTGCGCCTGTAAGACTGGCATTGACACCTACATTTAACAGGGTGTTGCCCATCGCGGGGGTAGATGCTAGGGGGTAAACACCGGCTGGGACGGAGAGTAGATTACTCGCTGCGCCCGCGAGCGCGAACGCCGATAACGCGTCTGCAACCCCATCACCCACCGCGCCGAAATCCTTGACGCTCACACTCTCCCGCAGCTTGCTCTGAGCATCCCGCGCAGTTGCCCCTGACCACGCCTGGATAAAGCCCACCAGCGAAGCACCCGAGGATGCAGCCAACGCGGTAGCGCCTTGGTTTAACTGGCTGAGGGTAATGGCATCTGTCGCCACCGTGCCCGCTGACAGGCCGGTGATCTTGTTGTTACCCATCGGCAGATTTGCGCTCATCGCGGTCTGCCCATCTGTCGCCAATGAGGTCGTCAGCGCAGTGCTGATATCTGTCATCAGCATGTTTTGCGCCGCGCTGCTGATCTTTG
>JAYVYE010000020.1:0-3111 GCA_043784545.1 Candidatus Microsaccharimonas sp. | reverse complement strand
AATGCACCCGAGCTTAAGCTACCCGAAGGTGATATTCCCGAGTTTACGATTGCTGAAATTCACGATATGTACACAAAAGCCAACAGTACGGATACGACAAATGAAAAAGATCTAATTCCGGATGAAGAGCGCTGGATCGCTGATTATGCGAAAAAGAACCTCGGTAGCGACCTGGTCTACGCCACTAGTTTTCCAGCAGAAGCAGGTAAGTTTTACCATAAATTTAAAGATGATAATACGGTAGCTTGGGCTGATCTTTTATTCCGAGGTCTTGAAATTGCAACTGTTCCACTGCGCGAAAATAATTACGACAAGATGATTGAGCAAATGACCAAAGCTGGTCTTGATGTAACCCATGAAGGCTTCCGTTATTATCTTCAAGCTTTCAAATATGGTTTACCGCAACACGGTGGCTGCGGACTGGGGATTGATCGACTTGTCCAAAAGACAATTGGACTCAACAATGTCAAAGAAGCAACGCTTTTCCCACGTGATATCAACCGGCTAACCCCGTAATGAAAAGCGTATACTAATTACATGCCTCCTACCCAAACAAACACCGAACCAGTTCCAATCACATTATTGGAGAAGTTGCCATTATCTGTACAACCAGTTGTGGCGCCAACAGCGTTAGAAAAAGTCTCGACTAAAAAATTACCCCGACAGCGGCATTTCTTAATTACTTTTTTCTTTAGTTTTATGTGGGGATCTTTCGGCGCCGACCGTTTTTATATGGGGTATATCGGAACGGGAATCATCAAACTACTGACGTTCGGTGGCTTTGGAATTTGGACAATTATCGATCTTTTTGTAATTATGGCTGGTGCTATGAAAGACAAGCAAGACCAGGATATGCTACAGTTTGCTGAGTATAAAAAATTCGCTCAAAAAACTGTTCTATGGTTTGCAATCCTGCTTGGGTTATTCATCCTGATTAATGGTATCTTGCTTATTCTGGGAGTATTTCAGCTTATTACTTCATTTCAGAATGGGAGCATTCCTGGTCTTAATTCGCTAACTGGCGGCGGCAGTGACCAACAGTCACAAATAAACAGTCTTATAAAACAGTAATAGGGTTTGAGGTAGCCTCAGTAATTGCTGGTTTGTTGTCGAGTGAGTACCAGACGTACCAACTGGCGACTGATTCATACGGGTGCCATTGGTGTTCAACTGTGAAACAAGCACGCTCGTACTTTGTTTGTTTCATCATTTCCTCCTTTGTTACTAGTTGCTATGATTCTTTAAACCAACTCGCATAGGCGGACCGGGCTTTGAGAATTTTCGGAGTAATTACGATAGAGCAGTAGCCATTGCCAGGATTTTTATTAAAGTAATCCTGATGTTCATCCTCGGCGGGATAAAAGACCGTGAGGGGAGACATTTCGGTAACAAAAGCACCTTCCCAATGTTCTGCCGCGCGCGTAGCAGCCGCACTGAAGTCTTCTTTTTGATTGTCATCAGCGTAGAACATAGCTGATCGGTACTGTGTCCCTACGTCAGCACCTTGCCGGTTTAAGCTTGTCGGGTCATGAATCAAGAAGAATAGATCGAGAATTACTTCGCTTGGGATAATCGATGTATCAAAAGTAATTTGGACAGCCTCGGCGTGGCCAGTTTCGCCAGAAGAGACTTGATAGTACGTCGGATCAAGCGTTGCACCGCCTACGTAGCCACTGACTACCGTTTCCACGCCTTTAATCCGGCGGTAGACCGCGTCTAAACACCAAAAACATCCTCCAGCTAAGACATAGGTTGTCATAACCTTAGTATACGCCGGTATACTAAATGAGTGAATTGATGCTTCAGTAAACGCAAGTCGACCGGGTGATTCCTAAGTTTGAGCTTTTTATAGATACATTTTCCGATATTACAGTATTAGCCCCATTACGACAGGTCGGTTACATTTGGCCCAATAAACGGTATAATAAAGTAATATGAAAATACGTGTCAGCCTGCTTGCCTTTGTTATTATCACCGCCTCGCTACTTTTGGTTGGTTCAGCGCATGCCATTGCCGCCGCTGATTTGTCTGACGAACAGCTAGGGCGTATTCAAGCGAACTGCCTTTCAATTAAAGGTTCGTTGAACCAGCTCCATGCCACCGACGGATTATTGCGTGTCAACAGAGGGCAAATATATGAATCCCTCGGAACAAAACTTATGAATAATTTTAATTCTCGACTAGGCAATAATGGGCTCGACAATAAAGGACTCATAGCTGTCACTCAAGGATATAAAAGTGCTCAAATGACATTTATTAATGATTATATTTCGTATGAACAACAACTGTCATCGCTCATACGAATTGACTGCGCTAAAGAACCGAGAATATTCCACGACGGTCTGGAATCAGCGCGCCTTAAGCGTGCAGCCGTCCACACCGACGTAGCCCGATTGCATAAATATATTGATGACTATAGGTTAGCCGTGAGTGATTTTATGCTCAACTTTAACAGGGTAACGGGAAAAAATTAATGGAAGATCAGTCGATACCAATTGTCACTTCAGAAAAGTTAGGTTTTTGGATTGAACACCGTTTTATGCTTTTGGTGCTTATCACTATTATTATTTCTATAGTCCTCGTTTGCATCAGTGTAACTGTTTACAATATGAGTGGAGCAGCCCAACTCGACCTCAGTCGTCCGGGCTACCAATCAGTCAGTGGTAAGGTTGATCGAACTGACAACGTGACTGATTACAGTGCTTTTGGCCCTATCAATAAAGACACGGTTAGTCAGTTTATGGCTGCTTATGACACCCAGGCGAGCAAGGCTAAGGCAGTCGATGCTTTCAATGGTGATCCTTTGAATCCAGTTGTGCTTGAGTTTGGTGATCCGACAGCTCCTAACGAGTAGATCCGAACTCCATCTTAAAGTTAGGTAGCCAGGATCAGGCGTTAACTCACGCTTGTACGTCCTATATTCGAGTCCAAGCCGGTGAGGATACTCTCTCGTCCACATAAGCTCGATCAGTATCGACTAGCGCCGGCCGTAAAAGCTATCGTGTCGCGCAGTTTTTTAACGATCCATTTTTCTTTGAAGAGTTCGAGGAAGAGTGGCCGTCGTTAGAGAGCGTTTCTTTGCCGCACCCAGCTATCAATCGTTCCGGCACC
>JAYVYE010000019.1:0-9314 GCA_043784545.1 Candidatus Microsaccharimonas sp. | reverse complement strand
AAAGTTGCATTGGATCTGCAAAAAATGTCAAACTCGCAAGAATAATAAATCCAACGTACTTATTGATGCTAGGAGTTCTGTACACAAGAAGTCCGAGGTAAAGAACAAGTAACCCGGCGACTAGTTCCAGGTTTCGCGAATTCGTAAATTGCACCCAAAATACCGAGCCAAATATTGTTGCCAACCATAGCATCAGTACATTAAAAATGGCACCTAATCTAATATTAAAATATCGTAAAATTGCTTTTAATACAAAATACAGACCAATAAATGTGACGATATTGATGATAATTGTCGATATGATGAGGAATAATTTTGGATTTAAGTGAAGGATATCAGCCGGCATATATACTGTGAGCATTTTTACTATATAATTTGTCGGACCGACGACAGAACCACCAAAGTTGCCCTCAATCCACTGGTGCGCTAACAGCTGCTGGCCAACAATATCATATTTAATTGTTTGAGTAGAAAATCTGAACAATGTCCAAGCAGTAATAATAAAGCCACCGAGTACAAGCACAAGCGCGCTGACAATCCGATTCTTTAGTTTATATCGTTTTTCATTCACCATATCTAGCAATAATCTTAACAAATCTAGAACAGAACCACAAAAGTGATTTTATTGAATGTCGGTGCAAAAGCAGGAATAAGGACGCGGGTCACATTTCCTGCTGTCGCATCTGGCTGGCATTATCGACCTCTTATCAAACAATTCAGAACTCACTTTAACCCCGGAAGTGCTGCGAACACTAGCGGCAACAGTGGGGGTTCGAGCGGCTGATCCGGAGCCGTCTGCGTTCCAAATACACCAGCTTTCGGCGCGGCTTGAGACTGAGCAGATTGAAGCCATCGTGCGGCGTTACGAGGCTGGCGAGAGTGCACGGGCATTGGCTATTGAATGCGAGATTGCGCCATCGGCACTGCTTCGACTACTACGAGAACGAAAGGTGGTTGTTCGTCGGCAGCTTGTAACAGCCGAGCTAGAAGTAGACATGGCTCAGGCATACGAAGCAGGCATGACAATGGCAGAACTAGAAACAAAGCACGGGCTATCCCATGGTGCAGTACTTCGAGCGCTGCATCGATCCGATGTGGAGATTCGAGCGAAAGCACCGCGAAGAAAGTCAGTCTGAGTGACGGTTGCGGAGCTTCTTGCATTCACGGGTAGGTTGCCATTGAAGAGTTGGCACCAGCAATACGAATAGATCAGCGGGAACGTCGTCGGCGATTGCTTCCTTTTCGATCAATCAAGCAGTACAGTCGAATCCCGACCAAAGGATTACTCGCTATGCCTAGCCTGACTATTGCTCCGATCTTCCTTCCTGTTGCGCTCGGCACCTGCCGTTGTGTCTGTCCCGGTTGCAAGAGTGGACGCCACTGCAACGAGCGAGCGAACAACTGCGGAAACGTCTAGCAAATCTGGAATCGCCCTCTAAGTAGGGCGATTCCGTCAAGACTTGACAGTGATTGAGGCTCGGTCCATAGTCAGCCGCAGATGATGCCTCATGACCTAACATTCACTGCATCTCGATCAAAAACGTGGATCGAGGCTGACGAACTGTGGGTTCGGCGTCTTGCCGACAACAGGACATTTTCGGTGGCCGAGAAAGTACACCTCGTCCGGATGGCTTTGCAACAGCAGTGGATATGTGACGTCGTCGACACGGCCGAGACACGCACGGCACTTGAAGCCCTGGGCTTCACGATCGCGGGGACAGCAGAAGGTTTCCTGATCGCGTCGGGCAACGAAGCGATCGCGGAATACGTCATGGCACGATCGAACAGCCTTGGCGTGATCGAGGTTGGCATCCTGTACGGCTACGCCCCGGCTGCCGTAGTTGCTTTCGCGGACGGCACCACCACAGAAGCAAACCAGCCCTGGCCAACAACCACCGGTCAATACTTCCTCGGCGGCCGCACTTCGGAAGCCTTCGGTCTTCGCGAACGGGCCCTTATGGATGAGCAATGGGGGGAAATAGCGCAGCGTGCTCCAGCCATTGCGGCACTCGCGGAATTAGCGTTCGCGGAGTCTGAAAGGACGCGCGCCGCCTGAAATCGGCGGCATGCAGTTGTTGAGGTTGGGTATATACAACAGGGTCGAACGTCGCAAAAGATCGATAACTGATATTGATGCCTGAAAACGGCACCATCGGTACATCTCACAGAGGTGACCAAGTAGGTCAAAATTATGTACCGATGCCAAAGACTTTGCGGGACTCGAACCCTTCTCCAGGGGTGACGCTGCGGGACATTTTCTCCTGCTGATGTACCGATCGCCTGTTTGCGGTGAGACAGAAACAAAGAGCACCCCGGTTAGAAGTGCTCGGATAATTGATTAAAGCTCATGCTTGGCTGGGGATGAGGGATTCGAACCCCCGAATACTGGTACCAGAAACCAGTGCCTTACCACTTGGCGAATCCCCACTACGATTTAGCCGTGCACCAACAAATTGTACACTAACTGGGGTGATCGCTCAAGCGGCAGTGCAAACGAGGCTATTTTTTAGCTTTGATAGTAGCGTGGGCAAATTGCCCGTGGATTTCAAATATAAAGTAGCCGCTAATTGCCAGGTAAATTGCCCCAAACAAGATTCCGATAACAAAGCCAATAACGCTCATACTTATCACAGAACTAACTACAACGGAAATGGCATTTACAATCCATGAAAGGAACAATAACGCCCACCCTTTTTTCTGCTTGCTCTGTAGCGGCTTGATGGCCATTACGTAAATGAGTGCGACAAGTGCCAAGAATGCCACGCCAACAGCCGAACTAACGATTGCCCAGCTACTAGTCGTACCAGTGACGTAATAGGTACTACTGACGCTGCCGATTAAGGCGATTAGCGTAAAGAGACCGATCAGGGCGAATAGCGTTGCAATACCACTAAGAACTGCACCGACCAGAACAATCCACCATGCATTTGTTCCTAACCATTTCTGGACAGTGACTGGCAGATGGGGTACATTCTTTACCCAACCGAGTATGGTTTTTTCAAGTTTGTTAATCAGCTCCATGTTATAACACTCCTTATTAAGTAATCTCATCATACCGCGCGAGGCAGTTTTCAACAACTACTTCATTTACTATTTCTTATGGTGAGCTGAACTTTTAGCGGGCCACATCCCCCATGATGCCCAGGCGGCAAGTAGTCCAAAAGCCAGGCTTATGAAAATTGCCCACCAACCTGGAATAGTAGCTATTGCCGTTCCTAAAAAGCCGATATTGTTGACGATGCTGTCTTGCAGTACCAACCATAGGCTGATATATAGCCACAGGGCAGCTACCAACCAGCCCGACACCAGACTGACCCATCTGAAAGCTTGGCTCAGCGGCATCCGGAGCAGGAATGGCAATGAAAATACCTCAGTAATCACGATGAAAGCCGACAAAAAGGAAGCATAGCGCGTCCCACCGGGAAAATTGAATTCTTTGACCAGCATCACAAACGTATCGAAAGTAAATAACTGGGCTACGAGCATGATAACGATGATGGCTGCGTAAAAAGTTGCAATCCGTTGAACGTCTTTGGTTTTTGGCTTCGGAGCCGCTGTTGGAAGAGGTAAAATGCTCATACTCGTAGTATACACCCACTAATGATCTTAATGGTAGGGTACTGGATAGTGTTGTCGTTTTTAATATTATGCTTGCGCTTTAGCCAAGTGTCCATTACAGTATCAACCAGCGAAAGTTACAAAAACAAACATACAACCCAAAAAAACATATGTGTGACCCAATCGCTCTACGATGTTCCACCACAACAGGTCAAATACCGCCCATGAGAGAGCGGTATTTTTCTTTTTTCAATTTATTTAGCTTTTAATGAGTTATCAGCGCGCCATTTGGCGATTAAGGCATGGTTACCGTTCAACAGGACTTCCGGTACTTTCATTCCTTGGAACTCGGCTGGTTTAGTGTACTGGGGAAATTCCAAGGTTTCACCATCCGAGAAACTTTCAATCTCAGCGCTCATTTCACCACCAAGTACGCCGGGAATAAGTCGCACAATTGAATCAATTATTGTCATGGCGGGCAGTTCACCGCCTGTTAAGACATAGTCACCGACACTAACCTGTTCATCGACCAGGCTCACAATGCGTTCATCATAGCCTTCGTAGCGGCCGCAGATAAAAATATAGCCCTGATCAGCATTGGCCCAGCTTTGAGCGAGCGATTGCTTCCAGCGCTGTCCACGCGGCGTCATAAGGACAACTTTTGCGCCAGGGTCAGCTTGTTTGGCTGCCTCAACCGCCGCAAATAGTGGTGCTGCCATCAAGAGCATCCCATCGCCGCCGCCATATGGTGTGTCATCGACGCGTTGCCTTGGGCCAAGACCAAAATCACGTAAATTAACCATCGAAAACTCAGCCGCTTGTTGCTGCTGCGCTTTCCAGAGCATCGACGAGTTCAGCACGCCATCAAACATTTCGGGAAATAAAGTAATAACTTGAATTTTTTTCATCTGTTCGTAGTTTAGGGTACATTGACCTCTTTGTAAATATATGCCATAATTCTTTTAGTTTTTCGCAGTTGCTCGATAAACCTGTCCTTTTCATTTTTTTACGAACGGAGCTTGTATGCTTTACCCCGATGAAGAAAATCGCCGAATAACCTCTGCCAAATTGACACGAAAATACCAAAAGCAGGTTGTGCTTTTCGCATCTATCGTTGCGATCTGCGTGTACGTGTATCAATATAGTAGTGAAATGTGGCTGCTTATCACGAGCATGATGGTTGGCCTTGCCGCTGCTATAATTTTCATCACAGAGCTGTTCCGAATGATTTTAGTACTTCATTCAATCCGCTGGTTTAAGTTAAAAACTCTCGCTAAAGAGGCGACACTTCCGCTCGATATTGACAAGATTGAGCAGTTCGTAAATGAAAGAAGAGGTGCCTAAAAGCATCAGCTCGCCGCCCGAGAGCGACCCCCCCCGCAGGTACCAATGAGACCCGGGCGAAAATCTCGGGCAACTCATTCGCTTATCAATGACTTGATACACGATCGGTTGACTGCTATAGAGTTTGACAATTTGCTGTGTATACGTCATGGCTGCCATTGACTTATCTAATCAAATATGCTAAAATAAAGGATGATCTACCTTCCGTCGATCTGCACCTCTACATCCTACCGAAAGGCCATCATGGAAGCCGTATCTATCGAACAAGCTCTCGCCTCTAGCAATCTAACGGACGAAATGCCCGTCGTGTTGAAGCACATCAAATATACCAATGACAAGGATATGGTCGAAGCCCACACTGGAACCATCAAAACCATCGACTGGTTGAGAAATACCATCACGTTCAATTTTCCTAAAAAGGGAGATGAACCAACCGTAACGATGTCGCTGGACGCCTTCATTTTCTCCGATTTGGAAGATACTAGTGGCAAGACTTTCTATCTCGTCGCAGCCAACGCCCAGGAAGTCGCCAGCCCCACGGCTGCTATCCAGCAGACGGGTCAGTTAAACCACCCGGCAACTTACACGTCCACCTTCGGTACTGAAGCTTCGGCTCAGGCCGCAGCTTATGTTAAAGACATGAATGATCCCATCCCCGAGCAGGAGCCCAAGCGCCGTTTGTTTGGCATCAAACGGCGAAAACCTGACCGGTAGGATAACGCCTGACTCTCTCCACCTAGTACTAACTGGTTGCCTGGGGGGACTCGGGCAGCTAATAAATCTATTAATCATTTAATTGATGGCTTTATTAACTTCTGTGTGTAAGACGTAAAAAAACCACCCGTATTAAAGGTGGTTTCTTATACACATAGGCTCTCAACAAATGTGGTGATTTGTCGCTCGCATGAGCTCGAATTCTCGCAGTTCAAGGTTGTGTGATGAACTTAAAATTAATTATATATCAAGGTCATCGAGTTCCGCAAGCTCAGCTCGGGCCTTTTTTGTGTAGTCAGACGTATTGTCCACAGGCTTATCTGTAGAACTTTCCACAGGTGCTTCATTTACCGGCTCATCCGACGCATTGGCGACTGAATCGTCGTGTGAAGATGCAATAACTGGTCCATCTTGACCGTCATTATTTACAATTTTCAAATTGTAACGGGCGTCATTTTTTGTGCCAAGCGCACGTAGCAGTGTGCGGAGACTTTGGGCTGTAACGCCCCTTTTGCCAATGACACGCCCAAGGTCGTCTGGGTTGACTGTCAAGGTCAAAAGAACGCCCTTTTCATCAATGATACGGTCGACACTAACATCGTCGGGATAACCAACGACAGATTTTACGATATATTCTATGAATTGCTGGTCAATTGTGGACATATTCCCCCTTAATGCCTTACGGTCAATCGCACTATTATCGTATTTTTATTGTAGCACAAGCAAATTGCGATTGAGCAAACAGGTGCTGCTTGTACTTGCAATATAATAAAATAAGTGGTATGGTAATATTTGCTGTATCACAGCACGATGAGGCATCAAAATGTTAAACTAAGATTTTCTTGTAATCGACAGTATCGATCTCAGCGGCTGTAGCCGCTTAGCAGAAAGGAACGGCATGTCATCAAACGATTTCAAAAGTGACATTCAAGTATGGGCCGTTAAACATCGCTGGCTCATGCATCAGATCCAATACGCCGAAGATTATATCAAAAGCTTGTATAAAAAAGGTATCGACGCCAAACCCCCGAGAGGCCTCGATACCGAGAAAGCAGATTATATTAAAGATGCTTTCTTAAAAAAATCCGACTAACGTCGAATCCTGTGGCCCTAACCACAGCGCCCCCTCCGTAAAACGAGGGGGCTCTTTCAATATAAAAACTCCCGGCAATATCCGGGAATTTTTAGTAATAAGAAGGTGTTAAGCTTTTTCTGCTTCGGCGACTGGCTCTTCAACTATTTCTGGAGCTTCGGGAGCAGATTGGTTCCTACGAAGTTTATCGCTGTGACGAATTGCTTTTTGCTTGTCAGCAGTTGGTTCAACTACCCACTTTGGAAGCTTTACGCCGGCGTCTTTCAAAAGCTTAACAACACGAGGAGTCGGTTGGGCACCGTTATCAAGATACTTTTGAGCAGTCTCGACGTGAACGGTAACATTCTTGGTGTGTGGGTTATAGCTTCCTACAGACGCAACAATACGACCGCTTGATGGGTGTCGTTGTGACTCTTGGACAGATAGACGGTAGGTTGGGTACCCTTTACGTCCGACACGTTGCAATCGAATTGCCAGCATAAAACAAAAACTTCCTTTAACTCTTTGGCTAGTTGGTACACTAACACTTTTAAAATAATTTTAACTCTTGATTGATTTTACACTGTTTTACCCCGTAAGTCAATTGATGCTTCGGGCTAACAGAGGGGTACTAAGCGTGGTACTGATCAAGCGCGGTTTTTGCAGCCTCTTGCTGGGCAGATTGCTTGCTAGGGCCTGTTCCCTTACTAATTAAACGATCGCTTGAATATACCGCTAAAGTAAAGATCTTGTCGTGGTCAGGACCAACTTCATCAATCACGACGTAGCGAGGCGTTACACCGTCTTTGCGCTGCATGACCTCTTGGAGGTGAGATTTGGGATCGCGCCAACTGCCAGATTCAAGTATTAGGTCGAGTTTAGAGCTAATATGTTTTGTAATAAAAACCGCAGCATCATCGTAACCGCGCTCTAGATAAATTGCACCAATCAGTGCCTCAAAAGCATTAGCCAGGATCTGCATACGCGCCCGATCACCACCCTGCTTTTCACCCCGACTCATTCGGACAAGTGGTTCGTAGCCCAGTTTGTTACCGGCGTCACCAATACTTTCAGTTCGTACCAGTGATGCGCGCCAGCTAGTTAAAATACCTTCAGGTTCAGTATAATTCCGGAACAAAAAGTCAGTGACGACTAGTTCTAAAACAGCATCACCCAGAAACTCTAATCGTTCGTTGTGCTCACTGACACTTTTTCTGTGTTCGTTCACATAACTTCGGTGTGTGAACGCAGTAATCAATAAATCTAGATTATTAAATTCATAGCCAAGGTTTTCGCGTGCAAACACTTGATACGGTTCTTGTTGCATACCAGACATTACAGTTTCTCCAGTCGAATTCGCTTCATTGCCAGAAGCATTAATTTTCCAATATCTTCGTATTCGATCGCGTCGAGGGCATCGTGGAATTTGAACCACTTAATCCCGTTCATATATTCTTCTTTTTTAATGGCATTCGTATCACCCAGCGCTCGCATCAGATAAATCTGGGTCGTCATAAGGACTAGTTTGTCGACCCGGCGGTAACGAAAATGAATTTTCCCGAGCCACCCCAACACTTCAGTGTTCATAAGGCCAGTTTCTTCACCAATTTCACGTTTGGCTGTTTGTTGGGCCGTTTCACCTTCTTCAATGTGGCCTTTTGGAATAGTCCACCGGTCTTTGGCGTCCTGAATCAAAAGCATCTCAATGCCACCTTTTTCATCATGACGAAAAACAACAGCTCCCGATGTTGGTTCGCGAACTATTTCTTGAATGGACGGTTTTTTATGGGTAAAGTATTTTTTAAACTTATCAAACTGTGGTGCTGCCATCAGTCACTCCCTCTATAAGAGTGCGGTACGCTGTTCCCAGCACACCGTTCACAAACTTACTCGAGTTATCGGAACCAAACGCCTTGGCAAGCTCAACGGCTTCGTTAATGACAACTTTGGGTGGTACAACGTCAGCTTGATGCAAAAGCTCGTACATACCAATCCGTAAAATATTACGGTCAATTCGAGCAATCTGATCGATTGGCCAATCTGGCGCTATTGGTTGTACAAGTACATCAATAGCTGGTTGTTCTTTCAGAACACCGCGCACCAATGCGTCGACAAAGTCTGTGTCATCAATCGCTGCCTCGTACCTGCTCAAATTTCGTCCCAGGACTTCGGCGATATCAACCGAACTGTCCCCACATTCTGTGCGGAACTCGAATTCGTAGAGTGTCTGTAAGGCGACGATGCGACCGAGATGACGATTAGATGCCATAATGCGTTTGTTTCTCTATATTATTGTAATTTAAGGTATATTCGAAAACCGAATTTATTTGGCTGTTTTTTTAACAGTAGCTTTTGGCGCGGCTGCTAGGGCTGCTTTTGCAGCTAATGCATCTTTGGAAACTTTTTTACCAGTTTCTTTGCGAGTTGCAGTTGCTTTGACTGGTGACGTGCCATTGACACGACGAGCCAAGATCAAACGCAAGTGACTACGACGTAGTCCGGTCTTCCGGGGGCTACTCTGTTTCTTTGGTTGACCCATGAAATGTGCTCCTTTTTCTAGGTTAATTCAAACTTAGGGTTTATTATACTATTTTCGGGGCTAGACCTCAAGTGGTTATGCTTATAT
>JAYVYE010000018.1:0-2112 GCA_043784545.1 Candidatus Microsaccharimonas sp. | reverse complement strand
TATATATTTTTTTGATATAACATATTTATTAAATTACTGTTGTCTTTCTTAGCGTGGTATTAATATGTGTAATTAAATTAACCATATTGATATCACGCTAAAATATTTTGGCATGTATCCAATATAATAATTTTTAATGTGAAATTAGATTCTCTAATACTACATTAGAATTATTATATTGAGACTATGCCGAAATTTATAGACAATTACAACCATTACCTGCAACGCAACGCGTCAATTACACCGAATACCTACTCAGCGTCAGCCGTAACCCAAATAGATTTACAGGTGGCAACACCGTAAAAAGCAACGTCAGAACCCGTAGCAATCGGCTGAACCTCCCCAGATTCCGTAATGGCTACCCGCCCGCAACTCTGAACGGCTCGAATATTGGATTCACGCCAGAGAACCGAGCGAAGTTCCCAAGCCTTTCGACGGGCAGTTTTAACCCTCTCAGAATCGGAAATCGGCAGTTTTGAACGGGAATCGTTAACACTGTTACCTATGTTCTCTAGGAGAGCCCTCGGATCGCCCTTGACGGCTCCCGCGCTGGCGCGCTGGGAATCCTTCAAGACCCTCTCCTCTGTGACTCTCAACGGAGATCCTTAGGGGTCGGGAAGTAATCCGATCGGGTCGTGTAAGAGACTTCCAATTCACCAACGAAGCCAAGATCCCTAAGAATGCCCTCAGCACGCTTAATCTCCGCAGGAGAGGCAATACCACCAATAGCAGTCAAAGCATGCGTATGAGGGATACCAGGGTAGTAATCAGGGCATTTCAGATCTTTACACGCCCCAAAAGACACCACATTAAGATTTTCAGCCACAGTCTTACGGTGGCGGTGAGACTTGGTATTGTTCTTCATAAGGATCCTTGTCTAGTTTCGGTAGATAAGGACTCACAGAGTGACTCGGATTCTAGTCCGACGAAACTCGCCTTTTCTAAGGGAGAGGTTACTACAACTTAAAAGCGAAAACCCCCGACACTCAGGCGCGAAGAAGTAGCCAGAGGCGGGGGTTTTCGTCTGCTCCTACAAAGTTCATAAGAGATAAGAGCGCTGTCTACGAGGGAGTAGGTGGTAAGCCGAGAGAGTTCGCGGGACTTTCCTACAATGTTTAATGAAAGTTTTAGAACAGAGAAGGCTCAAACGGGGGCTCTTCCGCCCCCATACCCCCAAAAGCCTCGCAGGTGTAGCAGTGCCAGTAATAGCAATTAGAGCGACCCCGCCACATAAACCAAACCGTATTTTTCTCAGCGCGATCCAATTCATACCAAAGAGCAAAACCTCGCGCGTAAGTATCTCCAGAACCACAGTGCGGGCAAAAAGTTACGTCAATCAAAAGAGACTTGATCCCATTCAGATTTAATTAGTTGAACCTTAATAACAGCAGACGCCACAAACTTAGATACTGAAACGTCGCGAGAATTCCCATAATCCAAAGTTTTATTTCGAGTGAGTAAGTCAATGAAATCCAATTTATGTTTACGACAAAAATCACGACCCGCTTCATAATTTCCCTTAGGAGTAATCGCGTTAAGAAGTCCAGAACCCAGATGATGATTTTTACCAATTGGCACATAATCAGTTAAAACGAAGCCGAAGTCAGTATCTGGTACCACTTCTAACTCTTTAATTAACTCACTCTCATCTTTCACAAGACCACGCAAACCAAAATGTTCGCGCAAACCTTTAGAGTAGGTAAGAGCGGAGCGACCCCTAGTAACTCTTTCGTACTCATGCCAAATACCGAGCCACTTAGATTTTTGTTGGGGAGTTATGGACATGGAGATTTTTTCTAGAATATCAAATGGAGTAAGTGATCCAGAGTCGGAGGTACGAGAATAGGTTTTAGTGTTCGTACCGGTCATTTCCCAAGCGACAGAACCCGAAGAGCGCGCCATGAGATTTCCTTTAGCGACATAATCAGCAAGATCTAGAACGGTTTTCGAATTAGATATTTCAACAATATGAAGTTGTTGAGCCCGCTCCATAGGCGACTGGAGCCCAAATTTTTCAGCAGCTCTCTTCCAGATAGCAAACTCGACCGCGTGATAATTCGCCACCTCTTCAGCTGTTAAAACTCGATCAAAAATATGAACGGGATGAAGGTG
>JAYVYE010000017.1:0-5135 GCA_043784545.1 Candidatus Microsaccharimonas sp. | reverse complement strand
TCGTTTGGTGCAACAGATTACCCTAACAAGCGAGCGTGCACTGCGTTTAACAAGTGATTTAACGCGGTCGGCGCGACTAGAAGATGCCTTATTCGAATTAGAGCCAATCAACCCCGAGCAACTGTGCCGCGATATTGTGGCCGAGCTGACGCCTTTATTTGAAGCCCATGGCCGATCGCTAATTGTTAGTCACCGATCACATCCACTGCTACTTGTTGCTAATCGTGATTTATTAAGACGTATTCTTGTGAATTTTAGCGATAATGCCCTTCATTATAGCCAACCGGGGACAGCGGTACATATGCAAATCAAAGCCTTGACTAAAAGTGGCACGGTTCGGGTCGGTATTCGTGATTACGGCCCCGCGTTATCAGCCGATATGTGGCGCAAACTTCAACATAAATTAGCGCATTCACCGCAACCAATTCACGCTCGTCCTCAAAGTAGTGGCCTAGGACTTTTCATCGCTAGTCAATTCGCCGAGGCAATGCAGGGGACAATTGGCGCGACACGACACCACAACGGAGCAACTTTTTATGTTGAACTGCAGGCTTCGCGACAGTTAAGTCTACTGTGAAAGATGTTGTAATAAAAATACTTTTAGTTGAGGATGACCCGTGGCTGGCAGAGCTAGAGGCGGGCTTGCTGACGAGCGCCGGATACGATGTGACGTTGTCTCCTCATGCGCCTTCAGCGATTGTGGCAATTGCTAGTGTCCGGCCAGATGTTATTATTCTGGACGTGCTGCTGACTGGTAGCACGGCTTTCGCGTTACTGCACGAATTACAGTCGTACGGTGATACTAATATGGTGCCGGTGATTTTGTGTACAAACATGGCCGAAAGCTTGAATCTAGATGACCTGACAGCTTATGGCGTACGCCAGATTATCGACAAGTCAACTATGCAGCTGAACGACCTGCCGATTGCAGTTCGGAGTGTGCTGCTATGAAAACAACAAAAACGCGGGCCATTGTGCTGCGACGAACAAATTACGGTGAAGCCGATCGTATTTTACAACTTTTGACGCCCGAGGGTCGACGAAGTGTTATGGCTAAAGGTGTTCGTCGAGAAAAAAGTAAACTAGCTGGTGGGATTGAATTGTTTGCGATTTGTGAAGTTGTCTTAGGTGAGGGAAGGGGTGATCTAGGCGTATTAACATCGGCGAGACTGATCTATTTTTATAATAATATTATTAAAGACTATGACCGGTTACAGTTTGGTTATTTTGCTATCAAACAAGTGACCCGGGCCAGCGAAACAGTTGATGAACCAGAGTGGTACGAGATGCTTTCTGAGGTCTACATGGGCTTAGATGCGCTGACGATTTCACTAGATTTGACTCAGACGTGGTTTTATTTGAAACACGCTGGGCTGCTGGGGCATCAATTAAACCTGGAGGTTGATACTACTGGTGAAAAGTTAATGGCCGAACGAACCTACCGCTACGATGTGGGTGAGCAAGGGTTGCGCGCGGTAATAAACGGTGAGATTACGGCTGAGCATATCAAATTGTTACGGCTTATTTCTACCAAGTCGTTAAAGATTTTAGCCCAAATTGGTGGTATTAGCGAGATTTTGCCGGCTTGTACACTGGTCGCGCGTGAACACGCTGCCTTGAACTAGTTGAAAGCCGGACAAAATCCAGGAAAAACAGGCTCAGCCTAGAGCATGTATTACACCGAATTTACTATTAGATGTCAATGATACGACAGAGATCAGTATGCTATAATACCCCCAGTTATGAATGAAAAAAATCAAAAGATGGAACAAATTGTTTCGCTTGCGAAGCGACGAGGATTTATTTACCCGGGATCAGATATTTACGGAGGCCTCAGTGGAACTTGGGATTTCGGCCCATTGGGTGTTACTTTAAAGCGCAATATTATGCAGCTGTGGTGGAAAATGTTTGTTGAAGAACGTGAGGACATGTACGGCGTTGACGCGGCAATCCTAATGAACCAGAAAGTCTGGAAGGCCAGTGGGCATGTTGATACTTTTACTGACCCACTGGTCGAAGACCTTGAAACAAAGCAACGTTTTCGGGCTGACCACTTGTTAAAGGATGCCGGTTTTGACGTTGAGGGCCTGAGCCTTGATCAGCTATCGCAACTTATCAAAGATAACGATGTTAAAAGTCCGAACAAGAATCCGTTGTCAGAAGTCCGCACTTTTAACATGATGTTTAAGACAACAGTCGGCCCGATTGATGACGAAGCCAGCATTAGTTACCTCCGCCCTGAAACTGCTCAAGGAATTTTTACGAACTACAAAAACGTATTAGATAGTTTTTATCCTGACCTACCGTTTGGCTTGGCGCAACAAGGTAAGGCATTTCGTAATGAAATTAGTCCACGCGACTTTATTTTCCGTAGTCGTGAGTTTGAACAAATGGAAATTGAATACTTTGTTGATCCAGCTAAATGGGAAGAGGCTTTCGAGCATTGGCGTCAACAAGTATGGAGGTGGACACAAGCCCTAGGTTTGCCAGACGACAGCGTCCACGAATTAGAAGTAGACGAAAAAGATCGCGCTCATTATAGTCAGCGAACAATTGATTTTGAATTCGACTTTCCGATCGGTAAGGAAGAGCTTTTGGGCCTGGCGTACCGGACTGATTTTGACCTTATGAACATCAACAACGCGACCGGTAAAAACATGGATTACACCATTAAAGGAACGAACACAAAATTTGTTCCCCACGTTATTGAACCATCGTTTGGCGTCGAACGAGCCTTGATGGCCGTACTGTCAGCTGCCTATACCGAAGACGAAATTAATGGCGAAATACGCACTTTCTTAAAATTGCCCGAGCACCTTGCGCCGGTCAAATACGCTGTTTCACCACTTGTTCGTAATAAGCCTGAATTAGTCGCGAAAGCCCGCGAGGTTTATGACGGGTTAAAGATGAAATACGGTGCCGTGATGTGGGATGATAATGGTAATATTGGTAAACGGTACCGTCGTCAGGATGAAATCGGAACACCGCACTGCGTCGTTGTTGATTTCCAAACGCTGGAAGATAACAGTGTAACTGTTCGCGAGCGTGATACGACTGAACAGCACCGGGTATCAATTGATGATCTAACAAACTAACGTTCGAGGGGTGGGCAACAACGTGGGTAGAGTAGTAGACGAAATCAAACGACGACAGCATAAGGGATTCACGATTGTGGAACTTTTAATTGTAATTAGTGTTATCGGAGTTCTGGCCGCCATCACAATCGTAGGATATGGTGCAATTGTAAACAATGCCAGCGACACCGCCTTGAAAGACGACCTATCAAAGCTCGGTGACGTCCTAAAACTAGCAACGCTTGATCAACAAACTGTCCCCAGTGGGGGTGCCACTTCTGCTAGTACGGGCGATTCAACCGTATTGACTGGTATACAGTTTAAGCCAGCGGTTGGAGTATATGACCAAAACGTTGCGAACGTCTATTATTGTTCGGGGTTACTAAATGGTGTACTGGAGTTTACAGCGGTAGCTAGGTCTAAATCGGGTAATGCGTTTTCATATAGCTCCAAAGGTGGGATAGCAAATTTTAGTGGCTACACTTGGACGACAGCTAATAACGGTATCGCAGTGTGTGGTCTAGCTGGGTACGCGGCACCATTTACGTGGTCTTACGGCTATAATCCGGCTGTAAATTACGGTTGGTTTGCTTGGGCGTACAGTGGAGAGATTATTACAAACATTGTTTTAAATCCAAAAGGCTTAGGCTCGACGACGGGGTGGTTCAGTCCGATCGTAAGCTCAGTTTCGACGACGACGAATGTTACTTGGAACGGTAAAACAGATTGGTATCGTTACACATGGGATGGTACTGGCGCGAGTACGGTAAGGCTCAATGTCAACCAGAGTGATTTAGTAGGGGGCCAAACATATACCGCCTCTATGCTTGTTGGTAATTCGGGTGCTTCGACGGTTGCTTGGACGAATGATTTTTGTGATCAAAATGTAACAAACTTTACGCTTGCCGCCGGACAGCAAACACGTGTATATTTTTCAGCGTCACGATCTACCTATGACTCTATTTATCGTTTCCTTGATTTTAACCTCTCAACTTCCGGTGCGACTAGCTTATTGGTCAGTGATGTGATGATTACCGCGGGAACAAATCAGTATCAATATGGTGACGGTAATACAAATATTTGGGTTTGGAATGGCGGGGCGTATGCATCGACTTCTAAGGGTCCTGGCAAATAATAAACCAGACTTATTGGACAATCGGGCAGTAATCGGCGCATACTAATTAAGTAATGGAGATAATTTTATGAAAGCCCTGTGGAACAACCAAGTCATCGCCGAAGCCCCCAAAGAAGATCTTATTCGTATCGAAGGTAACTGGTATTTTCCACCAGACTCACTGAAACGACAATATTTTAATGATAGCGACCACCATACGACCTGTGTATGGAAAGGTGAAGCTAGCTATTACGACGTGACTGTCGACGGCGCATTAAATGAATTTGGTGCTTGGTATTACCCTGAACCAAAAGATGGCTCAAATGAACGCGTCAAACAAAACTTTGCTCATTACGTCGCTTTTTGGAACGGCATCAGTGTTAGTGAATAAAACGGATAAAATATCAGCCAATTTTCAGAATTTAATTCTATTCTTTATATATAAAGAGGAGACTTAACACAATGGCCGATAAAGAACGCAAAGAAGAAAAAGCAAGACTGGCCGGACAAGCGGCTGATGTCCGGGCTGCAAACGGTAACATTGCGAGGCGGCACTCACAAAAGTGGGTCGCTGGTGTCGTTGCTGCAGTTGTACTGGTCTACCTATTAGTTATGTCGATTGGATTTTGGACATTTGGTATGTGGGCCGATCACAAATATGCGACGTTAAATGGTATGGGTGGAAATTATGGCAATCATATGATGCAGGAAAGGGGTGCCTTCAACGAGGCCACTTTCACTATGCGTCAATCCGATTCTGATGGTCTGACAACGACAACAACCAATACAACCTATACACAAACGCGGGGCGTTGTTACAGCCGTGAACAATGATTCAATTGTAGTTGCCGGTGGGGGAAAGGCCCAAACTATCAAAACGAATGGTTCAACCAAATATGTCGATGACATCAAGCCGAAGGTTAATGACACCGTTGTTGTTACTGGAAC
>JAYVYE010000016.1:0-7622 GCA_043784545.1 Candidatus Microsaccharimonas sp. | reverse complement strand
TCATTCTGGAACTTTTCAAGAGCACCTGGCCCAAGAACTGTACCAACGAGGTCATCTAGGTTCGTCATCTGAACTGACGTTGAAGCTTTAGAGACTTGCAATATCCTAAGAGCACGGGCCACTTCAGACTTGTTCTGTCGCACCATGCCAACGATGGCAGCGTGCACTTCCATTTGATCAGTGACAGCAAGTAGCGCGGCCTTGCCAGCAGCAGTATCTCTATTGAGGGAGTGAGCCGTCTCTAGTAGATCCTGAAGCTGACGCCCACTGGCGACTTGCATGTACTCACCGGCCATGATGTGCGGAGCTAGTCCGCCATTTTCCGTGAGGTTTGTAAAGGTACGTTGAAGATCATTGACGTTGCCACCAATGTCCTGTGCGAACTGACCGACGACTTCATCGGAGACATGTACCGGCCCGCTGGCGGCGCGTATCGCGTCACCAAAGTGGTCCGTGACTGCATTGAATAATCCCTGTAGGTTGGCTCCTTCGTGGAGTTGAGCAAACGGAATCATGTTGTGCGTGTCATCCAACATCTGTGTGATGTTGCTATACTTGCCTTCGTGCAGCTGTTGCATGAATGCTTCGAGCTTATCAGGTGCAACCTTGATTGCATTCGTTGCATACGTCTCAGGGTTGAACACCTGCGGTCCACTCGGAGCTTCGGGGGCTGCTTTGGGCGCACCGGCTGTTTCGGCGGGGGCAGTCGGGTGCGTGGTGTCCTGATTGTTTACCGTAGGTGGTTCGTAGGGCTTAGTCTGTGGGACAGGAGCCTCATACAGTGGTCGTCCATTCGAGGACACATTCACTGCACCGTCGGTTGGATCATTGGCCACATCAAAATTCTTGTTTGCCGTGATCTCTCTACCAGGCACGCTCTCGTACACTTTCTGTGCACCCGTTGACATCTGCGTGTCAGACACGAATGGCATGTCGTTGGCGTGTGCGTGGTCGATAGCATCACCAAGTAGATCTCGCGCAATTCCATTGCCACGGGCTGACTCGATGGTGTCCATGCGTATTGCACGCATCTGGCCACCTGACGGCACGGTGGTAACGTGAGCCAGAGCTTCCCCAGTAGTGGAGTCATGAGCAACAAAAGAAACTGCATTGTCGGGGAACTCAGTTCCATCCTTCGGGTGTAGTCCTTCAGGCAACTCACTCGCAGGCATCATCGTCTTGGTATAGCCCCTGGTCGTAGAGATCACGTTCGGTTGATCGTGTGCGATCACCGTCGACGGAGCCTCTGCTACAGTCTTCGCTGTGTTGGCGATGCTGCTCATTGCACGGATACCCGTGATGGCGTGTGTGAGACCTTCTAGGGCCACGTCTCCCACGGCGCTACCGAGGGCACCTTCGATGCCGTTCTTGAGTGCACCGAGTGCAGCCGAATCGCCTGGGTTCGTCTTTAAGAACGAGGTGACTGGATTGCGGAGTGCCGGAACAGAATTCAGGAAGTCATTAAGGTGACCACCGTTAGGATCGAATGCGGAAGCATTAGCAATGCCGCCTACAACTGCCGTTGCGCCAATGCGTACCGGAGTGCTAACGATGCTGGCTACGTTCGCCACCCGAGAGACGGGCAGGAAGTTAGTGAGGAACTGTAGCGTGCCCTTGATGAGCTTGCCAGATCCTCCGTTGATATCGGGGGCGATAGCATCAGCGCCTACCCGAATGGAGTCGTTGATGTCTTGAGTGCGCTGTGCGTTACGCGCTGCGGCGTCCCTCATGTTAGGGTCGCTGCTGTGACTAGAAAGTGCTTCCCAGATAGTCTGAGGTGAGTCAAGGCTGGCAAGCGTGTTGATTGAAGTAGCCAACTCCGCTATACCATGCACTGCACCGGACCAGATCGCGCCCGGAGTCTCACTCATTTGGTCGACTTGATTAGCGACCGCTTTCTGTGTGTCTGCCGGTAGCGCTGATACCCATTTACTTTGAGGAACAGGTGCAGGCTTTGCAGCGTTGTTTGCTGCAATGGTCTGTGCATATCCGGCTTGCTGAGAAGCTACGGCGTGCTCACCAACGACCCCTTGTAGATCCTGAGCATTCTGGTGCTCAGCCGCTTCTAGGTCATCGATTGGATCGTTGGTGTTTGCCATGTGTCCTCTTAAGGTTTAAGTAGATTGTGGAGAGTGTTAGCAGCTTTCGCGGCTTGCTCGGAAGTGATCTGGCCGCTATCGCGGAGTCGACGTAGCTGAGCGCCGGTGACGCCCGCACTAACTAACTCTTGCTGATCGCCCCTTGCAATTACTTTGGCACGCTCTCCGTCATCAGTTGCGAAGATGCGGGGCTTCTTCGACTCTTCCGCAAGTTCAACAGGAGGCCCTGCGTTCTTCTGCGCGGTCTGCCATGCCGCCTTGGCATCCACACCCTTGACGCGCTGTAGCTGGTAGTCCAGCAGTACATTGGCGTGCTGTTGGGCAGCAGCTGCATTGGTAATGTTACCCAGCATGTCTAGCCCTGGCTTGTAGCGTCCGCTTAGGTCAGCGATGTATGCCTTTGACTCTGGATCATTCTGATCAACCTTGTCGGCATCCGTCATCGTCGCAAGTCCTTTCGTAAGGAATGCTTCGAGCGGCTTGCCACCGAGGTGTGAGTCTTGTGCAGATTGGAGCAGCTGGGCACGAGTCGTCGTTTTGCCAGATACGACGTCAGACACCATCGTGGCCGTCTGGCCATTGTCGAGTGCATCTTCTTGGCCCTGCTTCCATCGTTCGTGTTGCCAGTTGGCAGCCTTCTCAATAAAGCTTGGATCGGCACCGGCCTGCTGCGCGTAAGCGTGCAAGGCGGGCGTCATGTTTCGGCCAGATAGAATGTTGTCGAGGATGCTAGCTTCCGACTTCCGGTTAAGATCTTTCTGTGCTTTCTCGTTCATGGCGTCAGCGTGCTTGAGAAACATATCCTTCTGTTCCTGAGCTTGCTTTACGTCTTCACGGAATTGATTGACCACTTTCGGATCACCGCTTCCTTTCGGAGTGGGTGTACCGTCAGCCCATCGGTCAGGCATGTTGGTCAATAACTCAGGGATGCCCTTTGTCTTGGCAAGGTCTGCCAGATTCGAAAGCATAAGCGTGTTCCCTTCTGCACCTGGGTACAGCGAGCGCACGTTCTTATTGATACCTTCATAGTCGAACTTGGAAGCGTCGAACATCCCGCCACCGAGTGGCTTGCCATTGCTATCCGTGAACGGTTGCCCGGTCTGAGGATCAACGGTAGGAGTAAACGCTTTGCCGAACGCTGAGCCGGTGATGGTCTTTAGTTGACCTTGCTGATTGGAATCCGTCATCTGCTGCTGCTGCCGCTGAAAGTCTGCGTTGGCACTGTTACGAAGCTCGGCCATCTTCGGCGCGAGTGTGGCCATGGTGGCCGGGGAACTACCCGCGTAACGATCCTTGTACGTCTGGTTAAGGTAGTTGTTCTGATCAATCAGCCCCTGCTTGGAGTCAGGGTTCTGAGCGAACCCTTGATGTTCCAGCTGATGAGCGATGTCCTGTTCATCTACCGCCCACGAAGCGAGTGCATGAACGTGGTCCTGTGCATCCCTATATGATTGATAGTTGGCCGCTTGTGGACCTTGAGTGATTTTTCTCTGGGCATCAATCTCGCCCTGCTTCGACTCGATCGAGTTTACGTTCTTGACATACGTGTCCGTCTCCTCAGAGGCGACACCTAACGCCTGCGACAGCTGGGTGGCCATCGTAGAAGTCTTAGTTGCTTGAATCGAGTTGTGTACCGTGATCGGCTGCGCTTCCACACTCAGCGGCGTGGCGTTGATGTTGCTAAGCGGTGCGGTAGTGTTACCCTGTACTGCTAGTTCTGCATCGCGTGGCATGGGTCATCCTTAGTTGATTGTGGTTATCCGACAGCGGCGCCACGTTGTACTTTAATGGCGTCTTGATTGGCCGTGCTATTTGCATAGCCACCGCCAATTTTTAGAGCGGCCCCTAAATAGTTGGGCTGTTCAATTCGACTTCCGGTTGCGGCAATATCTTGAAGATTGGAAGCTTGATTGTTCTTCGTGTTCTGCTCGATGGTGCCCCTGTCGTTGTTCGCCTGTGAGGCGATGTTCGACAAGTTGGCTTCGTAGCTCTGGCCCTTGATGCCAGCTTCGCCGCCAGATACTTCTGCTCTCGCTTGATCTAGACGAGCTTGCTGGGCACGGATACCCAGTGCCGAGGAACCAGCTGCACCGATCTGATCGGCACGTGCTTGGCCCTGCTTAGTAAGCGCGTCTGACTGCTGCTTGGCGGATACAGCCGCTGCGGCGGTACTTGCAGCCGCAGAAGCGATTGCTAGATAGGCCATGGTAGATGCGGAAATCGGCTCGCACATGGTTATTTGTCTCTGCGAATGAAGTGGATAAAAGGTCTCTTCTCAACGCCGTAGCGTAAGAGGACCGTATTGATCTCGAATCCTAACCACTGCATCCAGGAGACAGACGTAACATTACGAAAGTCTACGAACTGAGTTAGGATCGGAAAGTGTTCATGCATGCGCTGCACGTAGCGACGAGTCTGCCGAAGGGTTTCCTTGGGAATCGTATAGATGTAATCAGTGGCCAACATCCAGGGCAGGCCCACCGTTGGGTACTCTGAAGGAGCCACACCGAATAAGACCGCAGGATTTCCTGCGGAGTCAAGAGCACACCATCGTTCGATGGATACATCCAGGGAAGCAGAGAGAGCGTCGACTGCGTTATACCAGCCGACTGCTCTCATCTCATCCTGGTCAGCCTGGCGGAGATTCGCTGCAAGATACGGGACATCATCTAATGTTGCCGTGCGTATCGTGTGCATTGAAGTCTCCTAGCCGGGCATGGTTGTTGCTCGATTCCAATACAGCCCTTCAAACTCTGCGCTTACGAAGCGAGCCTGAACGAAACTGTTGTTCTGAAGTGTTATCAAAGTGGTACGTGAGTCGCCCATAATCACGAATGAATATGCGCCACTAGCAAAGATAGGTGTGCCGCTCATTAAAGCTGCCGTCCCTATTGTCTTTGCATCGAATGTCGACAAGTTGCCCGGTGACAATGCTTCCACGGATTGATCACCCGTCGCGCCAATACCGTAGGTGTCTACGTTGGTCTGAAAGTACGCACTGTTAGCATAGTAGACCGTGCATGTCCGTAGCTGGAAGCGGCCTGTCTCTATTGATACGCCATCTCTGTCGATCTGGAATACCTGTGAGAATGTACGCTTCTGGTTATAGACTTCACCCACATAGCATGCGCCTGCTGCTGCGTTACCTGGGACAGTCACGATGGTGTTGCCACCCGTGAACGTATAGGTCGCAGGGTCTATCAATGCACCACTAAGTGCACCGAACGCTCCACCTCGAACAATATTCAGGTTCACTGAGTTGGCCGGATACGGCAGCGTGAATGCTGTCGAGTTCGGGCCAGCCGAGTAGACACCCGTGAGTACCACACGACGATCCAGAAGTGGATCGAATGTGAGGTCCGTAGGTTGCGCGAGTGGCATTAGGTCGACGTACCCGAGGGCTACGTTCGTCCCACGTTGACTCAGGATGTAGAGTCGCGAGGAAATGACATCGATGTTCAGGATGGTATCACCCGGATCAAACTTCCAGACGTTCCAAGCCGATTGAACCTTCTTGCCTTGAACCCAAGTTACCTTGTAGCAATAGATGTTCGATTGAGCGCCTGTAGTCAGAATGAATAGCATGTCACGTTCAGTAGACGAAGCCATCTTTATGACACCCTTCGGTATGTACCGGGGAGTGTGCTGGGTGATGTCCTCAGCCGTATTCACGATCACATTGTCTCTGACAAAGTAATTCCAGATGGTGGCGTAGTTGCCTTTCTCACTGGTAAAGAACACGTCTGATCCTATGCCTACCGGCTTAGCGACCTTGCTCATCTCATACTTTGTGACGATGTCCAGAGAGCACGTAGTTGGAGTCAGTGTCTGAACCACGTTCAGCTGGAACTGTGCCTGGTCCGCGAACAACATTAAGTTGCTATAGAATGGCACGGCAAAGTTCAGAAGGTTGACAGATGTTCCACTCGCGGCCAAGTCCACCATCTCACTGGGGAGAAGGTTAAGAACAGTCAGGCGGTAGAAGTTACCGAAGTCTCCGCTTGCAGAGAAGACCACATTCTCATCTGCCGTCACACCAAGTCGGTTACGGTAGAAGAAGATGTCGCGAATCTTGCGGCCCACGAACGATGGATTAGGATTGAGTGTGGCATCTCCAACCACACGCTGCTTCCATGAGAAGGGCGTGAAGGTGAATGAGGTTCCATTGGAATCTCGAATGAGCGCCCACGGCATCGTGGTGGCATCGAACATGTTCACAGTCCCAGGCTTGACAGTTTCATTCCAAGTGGCACCGTGGCGAACTATATAGTAGCCGCCGAAGCCGTTGTCGGTGGAAGACCCTAGCACGTGATATAGATCACCCTCTGCTGGGGTTCCAGATACACCGGCCTGCCCCGGAAGGTTGGCGAAGGTTTGCACGTCGCCCTTGTAGGTTTCACCAGATGCACTTGGTCTATATTGATTGTATCGGCTGTTCGTGCCGTTGTAGTCGCCTCGGTTCATCCATGCGTGATCCGTAGGTCGAGCAGTCTGTTCAGCTGCCAAGGCATCCATGGCGACAGTTATCGTCTTGTTCACGATAAACGTATAGTCAGCCACGGTGACACAATGGAAGTCAGCCGAAGGCGTGCTGCTGGTCAGGTATGTGACACCGTGGGGAACATTCACGGTTCGGCTTGAGCCGTCCACATGGTTCACCTTGATGACACCGTTAGTGATAACGACCTGGTACTGCTCGTTGCTATCTCGATTGATCGAGTGCACGTAGGCACCATTGAGAGCAGTGCTGCTAATGACCGCTATCTGTTGTAGAGGCGGTCGCTTGGCGACACCGTCCACGACATTGGCGTAGCAGTTCTCTTCTATCTCAGCTTGTGAAGTGAGGCGAAGCGGTGTGGGTTGCTGGGAGACACCGCTATAGAGAGCCGGTATTTGCCGCTTAATCAGTGGCATGTGACCTCCTAGTAGGCTCGGTTGTAGATTCTGTTGACACCTGAAGATGAGAAGAACAGGTTGTTGCGGGAGTTCCGCAGATGCTCGCGCTTCATGGCGGCAAGGGCTTCAAGCTCCTCGTCACCGTTTGACTTGTACATTGTCTCTGCCCCTATGACCTTCGCTTGGAAGATGCGGCAGGCTCGAACGCCAATGTAGTTGCGTGCCTCTTGGGGCAGCGTGTTGTAGTCATACATCCAGATGATGTCGACGTAGAGAGTTGGATCGTTCGGGTAGGTGAACGAATGGTTATCCATGTCGTATAGAAAGCCACCTTGAATGCCGCCGTTGCGGGTCTGATCAAAGAAGCGAACGCTAAGAGCGTTGGCGGGAATTGGATACTTCGTGTTGACGTCTTGCGTCATCAAGTAGTGTTGCTCTCGGTTGAACCACCAGCCACGCGACTGCACTTGACGGCTTACGAAGCCGAGGGTGTAGACAGCGATGGCGAGGTCGCGGATGCCGGGAGTTGTGATTGAGCTAACAGGAGCTTGACCAATCGACATCATGCACTCGTTGATTGCATCGAGGTCGGTCTGTGCCCCGAGGGTGACTGCTGGTAATGTCATT
>JAYVYE010000015.1:0-2639 GCA_043784545.1 Candidatus Microsaccharimonas sp. | reverse complement strand
ATTCCATTGTTTATCACTTATATGAGTATCAAGTTGATATTCATTTAGTCGTCTTAGTATATCTCCGCAAAAATCTTTCTCCCATTTAGTAGTTAAATCGCTACTATAACCATCATTTAGTACTTCAGTTAAAAACTTATGTTCTGCTTCTGATAGCGGGGACATATCACTTCCTAATAAGTTGCATTCTAGGCGACTTGGTCAATTGAAGTCTAGGCGTACTATTAATCTTAGGTAAGCTCTCGCCAGGATAGGGCGCGGAGCTTGCGGGCGATCGTTTCGTCTCATTGACTGCATTCATTAGTGCGTCATTTATTGTAGAGCCGTAAGCAAATCCCCAATACTGCACACCATCAGTTATATTAGCCTGCCATGACAAATCCGATTTCTGGAATAGATTGTTTATGCGCAAGCCTTGTTTATTAACGCTATCAATCATTTCACTCATAGTCATGATAACTCCTTAACGATTAAGTTTAAGTCGAAGTATCAATCTAGGTTTATTAAGCTTGAGTCTTGGTGCCTTTAATTGCTCTCTCGGCATTGGAGGATCAATATACCTGCGTTTAATCTGTGGCAAATCCTGAAGGCATTCCAACATAGAAAAGTAATCCCCATAAGTATCGCCGTGAATGTATATGCGCCAGAATGGGAATAGGCACCAAAGGCAGGCATCTGGATCGTCTGGCACATTGATCTTGCGTTTATCAGTATTTATTTCAGTTTTATAGTATTGACTGAATTGCGTAAGTGGAGGTGGACCTTTTTTATGGGGTCCGGTTATATGGGCCTTTCCGGTATATGATACAAAACGTGCCATAACACTTAGTTTATATCATGTTTAGTTTCATCATGTTTATTGGCTGTCTTCTCTGTAAACTTATTCATTGCATCCTCTGCCTGATCGAAAGCATAAGAAGTTAAAGAAAGAAAACCTTCCTCTCCGCGCTCAATAAATACTTTTATTAAAGTCATTACAGCTAGTATTTCCATTAATCTGTCAGGTACGCCCGGCTCATGACCATGTTTACTATATACTAAATCCCTGATTTGAGCTAGTGTATGAGATACTTCATTGTTAGTTTTAGTCGTTGTCATGATACGATCTCCCTAAGAGTGATATTAACTTCGCTTGGAATTAGTTCTACGAGTATAGTAGCTCCGTCATATATCATGTATATAACTCCTGTATCTCTATCATCTACTGGCGGCCTAAAGCCTACGATCCTCCCTACATTCCCTGAAATGGTCAATCGTTCAGTATTCATATCAAACGCTTCACCAGTATCCTCATTTATCATAGTCCAAAACATCGGCATGGAGTTTCCTTTTAAGTTTGATGCGAGGTTCTTGTATAGAAAAGCGAAAGACTATTCCAAGTGCTGAAGGTTTACATGATATAAGTTTTTGACCATTAAGCGCGTGAACCTGGACTGAGCCAGGCCGACCTGGTTGCGGAGGCGTAAAGCATACTATAACTAATCGCTCTTGACTAGAATTAGTTAGCAAATGCCCAGGTCGGAGCATTTCATTAGTATCATAATGAACCATTCTCCATTTTGGTATCATGTTGCGACTTTCTAGCTAGGGCAACGAGCCGAATTACTCGCGCCCATAGTTTAATTTACTTAATTTGGTTAACTATTGTTTACATACTTAATTATTTCAAGCGCCACAGTCATGTTGATATCAGATATAACTAAGTTATAGTTATCTTTAGTCAAGTCATGAAACAGATCAATTCGCACGTCGTTTGTAAGGAAAGTCATGCTCTCTACATTCGGAGCTAGTATAATAGGGTCTGTCGCTACAATCTTTGGTGGTAATGCCGCTGCTGGTTGCTCTTTAATCTTCTTAGCAATAACTGGATTTGACCAGTTGCTAATAGCGTTATGTAATAATTTTTGATCTACAGCATCCGGCTTGGACTTACCTTCCAGCCATGTTCGTATGCGTGCTGTGCGGCTGCGCCAAATAGAATGCGTAGGAGTTATATTCCACATAACTCGTGCAAGATCAGATACCGTAGCATTGTTATCAGTTAAAAACGAGCGCACAACGGTTGCAAGCGCCATAGACTCCACCGCTTCAACCTTAGTTGGCACAGATAACGGCGGGCTATCCTTGTCCATCATAGGGCGGCGCTCTGGCACGACTGGAGGGGCTTTAATAGGAACTATTTGTTCCATAGCTCCGGCTAGCTCGGCAAACGACTTTAGTCTCATACGAAGGGCCATTGGTTTATTCCTCTTAGTTGTTATTAGTTAAATAAGGCTTGCGGCGATTTCTACCAACTCTTTAATAATTCGCTCCAAATCAACTAATCGGTTCGTATGCTGCAACATGGCTTTATTAAACACTCCATCAGAAAGGGTCTGATAATCTCGTCCATGTGGTGCTGAAAATACAACTGCTTTTTTGGTGCGAATAGCCCGTTCAAGTGCTATCTTATACTGAGAGAATAGTACGGCTTTGCTAGTTCCATTTATATTAACTTGCGGAATTATAGTATCTTCAACTTTAAGCATTAAAGTGCTCCATTGTTAGCGGCCGGATTGCCGCTATAAGATATATAGCAGGGCTGAATTTTAACATCTATAGCCTAGAGTCGTTGGCAGGATCAGATATGTTCTCATAAA
>JAYVYE010000014.1:0-2822 GCA_043784545.1 Candidatus Microsaccharimonas sp. | reverse complement strand
TATATACAGGAGGTATTACGAAAGAACAGATTATGGATCGTTTGCGTATAGAGTTAATCATCCGGGAGTTGAAGCTATGACAAATACTAAAGTAGTATACGATTTAACTGAAGTTAAAGAGTTTTTAGATAAATCATATCGCCACACCAAGAGTATTTGGTTAAGAATAGGAACTTATGACATATATGTACGTACAGCTTACCACATGATTGAGGACCAGCACAGTTCTACATTTGACATAGCTAACATAAGTAACGAGGGAGAACGAGGCAAAGGCGGCTTCTGGCAACTTATGTTTGAGTTGAAAGAGTTTCTAAAAGACTATCCTATAAAGTATATGTACATAGAGAATGTCCATAACATACCACTAACTCGTGGACTTAGTTTGCGTGGATGGAGTACTATACCAAGCATTGACAAATACTCACCATGTTTCTATAAAAAGGTCCAGGATGATGTATAAGATTATGTTGCTACTAATGCTCACTGGATGTGGTTGGGAGAATACACCATATACTAATCCAAATGCTCCGTATAGAACTACTATCAACTACGAAAGTGGTTTGAAAAACTATACAGCGCAACCTATGATGTTGTATCCGCATCATCCACCAGAGCCAGTTTCAAGTGATGCGGACCAGAAGCGTGTGATACTGAATGATAGATTAAACCAGCTGCGTATGTGGAATGATATACAGGCCGAGCGTCAACGACAGATACGTGAAGCAGAGAAGTATTGTGCGTCCATAAGTAATGGAAACGATCAATACTATGCCACATGTGTGGATGCTGCTAAACCATGGGGATTATACCAATGATTATAACCATAGCTATAGTACTTATATACTGTGTTATACGCTTACCAGGCTATGTTACCAAGTCCTATATACCAGCTTGGTTGGCTATGTTAATGTTTCCCTTTATATACTACTATATACATACTCATACGGCTCTATCATTCGCATCCAAGAATGTTGCTCCCCCCGGCGGCTCGATGACCTTTCTTGCCTGGTTTTTGTCCTAAAGTTAGACCATCATTGCGCAATAAATTTGAGAATATCTACTCAACTAAGGAAAAGTAGTATGGATGAGATAGTACAAACAACCAAAGAAGCTTTGCACAAAGTTAGATTGATGTTACTGGATGAGTTAAATGAATTAAACTGGTCAGCATTAGGGAGTAAATTAACTGATCGTAAACTATATGCGGCTCAGAAACAAATACTAAACGTTGTATTAGATAAAGTAGATGATTTCATAAAAAGGGAGAAGTAGTATGGATGAGATAGTACAAACAACCAAAGAAGCTTTGTACGAAGTTAGATTGATGTTACTGAATGAGTTAAATGAATTAAACTGGTTAGCACTGGGTAGTAAATTAACTGATCGTAAACTATATGCAGCTCAAAAACAAATACTAAACGTTGTAATAGATAAACTAGCTGATTTAACAATAGATAAAGTAGCTGATTTAACAAAAAGAAAGAAGTATCTTAATATAATATAGTTACTGATATCTACTCAACTAAGGAGAAGTAGTATGGATGAGTTAATACAAGCAACCAAAGAAGACTACACAACAGCTTTGCACGGAGTTAGATTGATGTTACTGAATGACTTAAATGCATTAAACTGGTTAGCATTAGGGAGTAAATTAACTGATCGTAAACTATATGCGACTCGAAAACAAATACTAAGTGCTGTACTAGATAAAGTAGATGATTTAGCAACGGGAGGTAGTATAGATGATCTGGAAAAAGTTATAGATTACTTAGATACTAGAATACTAAACTTAAAAGGACTGATACTTTATAGTCAAGGAAAGGCTAAAATACGATATCAAATCCAGCGAGATTTACTTATTGAGATATATAACCGAGTATGTAAATATATGAAATATATAACCGAGTATGTAAATATATAAAGGAGGCATAGAATGTTAGTATTATTGATGTTAATAACTAGTCCATTACATCCAGCGCTTGATATACATTGTTTAGATTTAGAAGTTATACAGGTATGTATAGGAGTACATACTCAATATGTATGTATGCAGCAGGATACTCTATATGTATGTGATGGCATACTAAAGGGCCAGCCCTATCATGTGAGATATGGTAAAGAAGGTGAAACTGCAAAGAATAACTAATAGTACTAACTTATATCCCTATAGGAAGGCCCTATGGGGATATATTTTTGTTTAGTTTGTATGTCTTATAATTCATTCCCTAGTATAGCAATAATCAAGTTGTAAACTCCACAACCGCAGCACATTCCCTAGTATAGCACTAATCAAGTTGTAAACTCCACAACCGCGAGTACGCGCCTATTGACACCGGGGAGGGGGGGCCTAGGGGGGGCTATCATTTTTTTGCATGGCTGTTGGGCGCGCAAGGCATAGCTAAACATGGCGCGCAAGGCATAGCTAAACATGGCTGCGATTTTTGATGGTATTTGATAGGATTGCTGGGCTTTAGGGCGAGAATGCCTCCATCCATTCCCGCCCTATTAAGGCATGATAATCATTTCACATTTGAAAATACTAATCTTATTATCTATCCTTATATTGATTACCTATGGAACGATAACAGCATCCCTAGCACTACAGGGATTAGCACCACACACGCAATCGTCGCATTATAATAAACCATTATCCCTTCATCCTTTCCGTTATCTTATACATCATTTGATAACAACCTTGCGGCTTCACCAATTAACCGATCTGGATTGCTCCAATCCCTATCCCGCATTCGATCCAGGCTTTCCTTTCCACGTTCTGATAATTCGGTTTTGCTGTAGATTACTCTGCGCATTATCCTATC
>JAYVYE010000013.1:0-1712 GCA_043784545.1 Candidatus Microsaccharimonas sp. | reverse complement strand
CTGATCTAAGATCATCTATCTTCAACATCCCTATTGAGTTAATGGAATTGCTGAATAAGATTAATGATAACATCAATGAAGTTAAAGAACGTATTACTCGTATCGAAGCTCAGGACCATTCTGATAGTATCAAAACTATTAAGAAAGAACATGATCTCTTAGAAGCGAGCCTTAACGTACTTGAAGTAAAACTTGTGGAAGTACGGACCAAAGTGGCTCCACTTGTTGCAGGTGTTGCTTTTCTTGTTGCCGGGATCGTAGAGTTTCTTGGTAATCACTACAAGTAATTTAATTTATAATTCTTCGAGACGGGGTAGGTTTAGTTTGCTCCTATCCCACCTTCTCGCAAATAAAAGCAGCAACGGTTGAAGGACCGCAAATTAGCTTATGACTAATGAAACTAATGACACTCAGATTGTTGACCACGATACCGATGACCTTGAAGCTTTTACTGAACTATTCAGAGGCAATACCAAGGCTGCACCTGTAAAGGAAGAAACGCCGAGTGGCGATAGTGACGAGGATGAAGTTGATCCCCTCGACACTGAAGACGAAGATACTGATGAGGACGAGGATACCGATCAGGAGGATAAACCTGAGAAAGTTAAGAAGTCTAAGAAGAAGAATAGTTTTCAGGAAAGGATCAATGATCTCACTGCTAGGGCAAGAGAGAACGAGCGTGATGCTAATACTGAACGGGAGCGCAACCGTCAGCTAGAAGATCGTCTCCGTACTCTTGAGACTAAGCAGCCCGAACCTACCAAGGCATCTGTTACTACCGTAGTAGACCCGAATGAACCAACGCATACCGACAAGGCTGCTGATGGCTCTGAGAAATATCCTCTCGGAGAATTCGATCCTAACTACATCCGAGACCTAACTCGTTACACTATTAAAATGGAACAGGCTGCCGCACGAGACCAAGACACTAAGACTAGAGTTGCTAACGAGACTACGCAAGCACGGTCTATTCTTCAGGACCAGTGGACAGAAAAACTGTCTGCCGCTTCTGAACAGTACGACGACTTTGCTGACCGTGTTGTTGAACTTGAGTCTAGTTTCGACGGACTCGATCCTCAATTTGCTGACTACCTCGTCCAGACTATTAAGTCTATGGATAGAGGACCAGAAGTTCTTTACTACTTTGCCAACAATATTGAAGAGGCTAAGAAGTTTGTAAAGATGGGACCTCTCAAGGCTACTATGGCTCTTGGGAAGTACGAAGCAATGCTGCAAAGCAAGGATGTAGGTAAGAAAGAAGTCAGAACAACCAAAGCCCCTACTCCTCCTCAGTCTGCCAATAAAGGTACATCTGGTAGGAAGAGTATCAGTGGTGATACGGATGATCTGGACGCCTTCGCACAGATGTTCTTTGTGAAGAAATAATCCCTCACTAACTATACATTAATTAAATTAGGAATAAACTAAATGGCTAATAATGTCGTCACTGACAACTCCAAGCTCGTCCTCAATGCCTTTGCTGCTATCTTTCAGAATAACCTTGCTTGTGCTGACCTCGTTACGTGGAAGCAGTACAATGATGAGATGGAAGATCGTAACCGTCTAACCTTCTCCGAGCAGATCGGTCCTCGCTTCGCTGTCACGCAGACCTCTAATGGTGTTACCGACTTGAGCGGTGGTGTGCAGGATGTCGTGTTCGGTTCGGAACAGTTCCAGATCAATCAGGTCTTCGGTGCTTCGATGGGCTGGGG
>JAYVYE010000012.1:0-1791 GCA_043784545.1 Candidatus Microsaccharimonas sp. | reverse complement strand
ATTTTAAGTTTTGTTGCTAAATCTTTACTTGCTTGGCAAATATTTGCAGGAGCACTTGCGGCTAAATAACTATGATGACATGTCACGAATTTGAGTAGTGGCCCAGGATTGTATGGGCAATATGGTATAAAGTGAACAAAGTACGAAAAGATTCCTGACTCACGTGCTCAGCCAGCTAATAGTAACTGCTATAAGGCAATTGTTCTACGACCTATATACTTTTGTTTATATATTTCACACGAATATGGTGCTACCCTAGAATCCCTAATAAAGGAGGTTGCTATGAGTTTTCGCTATAGTATTCGGACGAGTGTATATCGCATAAAAATAAAAGTAGCTAATCTAAGAAAAGTATTTTTGATGGGAGCGAGTGGACTCATGGTGGCTCTAGCGATGCCATTAGCTGCTCAAGCTGTAACCCCGCAGGTTGTATATAGTGCATTACCGAGCACTTCACCAGCAACTAACTACCCAAGCCAGCCATTCCAGGCCCAGCAGACAAACGAATTTGGTGATTATGTGCACTTGGATGGGACTGCGCGGCAGCTTAATACCGTAACAGTAACTATGAGCAATTGGGCTTTGGCATCTACGCCAGCAAATGTTGCATTCTGTGCAAGTCCAGGCAATTGTGACTCAACTGGTTTCTTTTGGCCAATAACAGTAAATATCTACGCAAATACTTTGACTAATGATGTACCCAACAATTTGCTGGGGACTAAGACGGTTACCACGCATATTCCTTGGCGACCTACTGGGGATTCAAGTTGCGGTACCACTAATAACGGGTTTGGCTGGAAAGTGGGAGATACGTGCTTTAACTTCAGCGGCCTAGCTTCCAACGCAACCTTCGACCTCAGTAGCCTGAATTTGACTTTGCCTAACGACGTTATCGTTGGTTTCGTGTATAACACACAGACTTACGGTCCACATCCAACCACCGTTGATGGACCCTACAATTCTTTGAATATAGCTGTACCAAACAACAATCCAGTAACGGTTGGTACCGACGATAGCGCCAACGCTGTTTTTTGGAACACCAATACAGTTAGCTACTACACAAATCCTATTTGCACAGGTGGTACATTCTGCTTAGATACTAACTGGGCACCGAATGGCACAGTGGCAATGCAGATCACAGCCACAGCGGCATTAGTTAACCCGCCAACCAACAAAGACCAATGTAAAAGCGGTGGCTGGAAAAACTTCAATAATCCAACCTTCAAAAACCAAGGTGACTGCGTAAGCTTTGTCGTCAGTAAAGGCAAAAGCGACCGCTAGATATACCTAAATACATCAATAAAATGCAAAATGTGCGGGTTCAAAATCCGCGCATTTTGCATTTTGTTCTAGACCGGCCTGCTCAGCCATAGCGCTTATGTTTAAATTACGCTAAAATACAATTATGTACACCCGCCAGACTATAATTCGAATCCTGTTTTCAGCCATCTGTACGGCAATTTTTTCCATCTTGATCATCACTTATTTAAGTATATCGAATACATCCAATTGGGGATTCGCAACTCCTATAATAGTTCTCGTCACTTCGATTGTTGGTTATGGTGGCGCTGCGCTGCTTGCAGTTGGCGGAGCAGTTATTGGCTATCCGCTAGCCATTCGAAACAAAGCTTATATATTCGTAATGCCAGTCATCACAACAATTGGTTTTGGGATAGTAGCACTTTATTGGCCTATGATAGTCGACTCAGTAGCCAGCAACAACTCCAACACGGCTCCTACGTTGATCACGGAGGAATTTAATTCATATCTTATTTCATATCTTGCAGCACC
>JAYVYE010000011.1:0-4979 GCA_043784545.1 Candidatus Microsaccharimonas sp. | reverse complement strand
ACGTTTGGTGGTACTTCTTCGTATTGAGAAAGTTCCATCGTCGACGCCGCACGACCTTGGCTCATTGAACGAATATCGTTCGTATAGCCAAAGAGGTTTGAAAGCGGAACATAGGCACGGACTAGTTTAGCGCCGCCTGGAATGTCTTCCATGGCGTCGATACGGCCACGGCGGCCGTTAAGGTCACCGATGATGTCCCCCATGAATTCTTCGGGAGTCGAAACTTCTACTTTCATAACCGGTTCGAGGATAACAGGCTTTGCCTTTGGAATACCTTCTTTGACAGAAATAACACCAGCAAGGTTAAAGGCAAGTTCACTTGAGTCTACATCGTGGTAGCTTCCATCGTAAAGAGTTGCTTTGACACCAATCATAGGGTATCCAGCCATGACTCCGCCTTCCAGTGTTTCGCGAATACCTTTTTCGATTGGCTTGATGTATTCTTTTGGAACAACACCACCTTTGATTGCATCGACGAACTCGAAGCCAATGCCAGATTCAGTCGGCTCGAAGCGGACCCAAACGTCACCGTACTGTCCACGTCCACCAGATTGCTTGGCGTGCTTGCCTTGTGCTTCAACAGTTCCACGGATGGATTCACGGAAGGCAACCTGAGGTTCGCCAACGTTAGCTTCAACGTTAAATTCACGTTTCATACGGTCAACCAGAATTTCAAGGTGAAGCTCACCCATGCCAGACATAATTGTCTGACCCGTTTCGTCATCTGTATGAATACGGAAGGTCGGATCTTCTTCAGCCAAGCGCTGCAGGGCAACGCCCATTTTTTCTTGGTCAACTTTCGTTTTCGGTTCAACTGCAATTGATACTGGTGGTTCCGGGAAATCGATTGATTCAAGCAGAATTGGATGTGCAGGATCTGCCAGCGTGTGACCAGTAAAGGTATCCTTTAGACCAACTACAGCGGCGATGTCACCAGCGCCAATCATGTCGATGTCTTCACGCTTGTCAGCGTGCATACGAACGATACGGCCAATACGCTCTTTATCGCCGGTAGTGGTATTCAATACATAACTGCCAGCAGTTAAAGTACCGCTATAAACACGTACAAATATTAATCGGCCGACGAAAGGGTCGCTCGCGATCTTGAAAGCAAGTGCTGCAAGTGGTTCGTTGTCAGCCGGCTGGCGTTCGACAAGATCACCAGTTTTTGGATTTGTACCTTGAATAGCTTCAACGTCAAGTGGTGACGGAAGATAATCATTCACAAGGTCAAGAATCTTTTCAACAATTACTCCACGACCATCTCCACCAGTTACAAGGAAAAAGTCACCGGCTAGAACTCGCTTACGTAGGGCCCGCTTGAGGTCTTCAATGGTGATCGATGCTTCGCCTTCGTTCAAGAAACGTTCGAATAGTTCGTCTTCGGCTTCGACGGCTGCTTCAACCAGCAAACTACGAGCATTTTTAGATTTTTCAAGCATATCAGCTGGAATCTCACCAACAACTAATTCGTGATCAGCGTAGTCACCGTAGGTGTAAGCTTTCATATCAACAAGGTCAACAACCCCATTAATTTCTTTTTCGAAACCAATTGGAAGGTGAATTGGAAGCGCGTGCTTCGAAAGACGGAGGTGAATAGTGTCAAGAGATTTGTAGAAGTCCCCACCAATTTGATTTATCTTGTTAATAAAACAGATACGAGGAACGCCGTATTTGTTTGCTTGGCGCCAGACAGTTTCGGTCTGGGCTTCCACACCCATTTTGCCATCAAAAACAGTCACCGCACCGTCAAGAACACGTAGAGAACGTTCGACTTCCGCCGTAAAGTCGATGTGGCCCGGTGTGTCGATAATGTTAATCTTGTGGCCCTTCCAGAATGCCGTTACTGCTGCAGAAGTAATCGTAATGCCACGTTCTTTTTCCTGAGCCATCCAGTCAGTTGTTGCGCCGTCACCGTCACCTTTGACAACACCAATTTTGTGGTTAATGCCGGTACGGTAAAGAATGCCTTCGGTAGTAGTCGTTTTACCAGCGTCAATATGCGCAATAATTCCAATGTTACGGAGGTCCTTAAGTTGGACAGTTTTCTGGGCCATGGTTCGGTGTCTCTTTCTCTCTTAAAATCTATTGATTATTCGCTAAATATTTTTTGCCATAAAAAATAGCACTTTACGTTAATTATAGCAGATTTAGCGGTTATATACTAGCTATCACCACTGTCATACTATAGGGACGAGTCGACGTCAGTAGAATCATACTGAATCCCCTCTTGCTGCATTTTATGGACGTAGGCGTCGCAGGCCGCATATAACGCCAATCCAAAACCACTAATAAAGTTATTCTGACCGCTCATTGAATCAGGAATATCAAGCGACCATCGATTAAGCGAAACAACTGAATCAATATTAAGTTGGTTCAGAATGTGGGCAGACATTGCAGAAAAACCAATTTGTCTCCCTCTTGGCGTTGTATTTCCGCCGACTTTTCTATATGCGGACTCGACGTCATCCAGCAAAGTTGTATGAATAGGTATCGAGAGATATGGCTGAACTGTTTGATTCATTAAAGGGAATAGAGCTTCGTTGGCGATATGGCCAAAAACCATGCCCGCCAAAGCAATATTTGCAATTGTATGCTTTTGATCCCTAAGCGATCCATCGACGTCTTGTTCTTCCATTGCCAGCACGTGTAGCGCAGCCGGCATCAGCATAGTGCCATTAAATGACATCCAGCTGCGACGCTGCGAACGTATTAACCCAAGAAACTCCCTGGCCCCACCAATTTCCTGGATATCATCATCCATGCCTTGAATAACATCATTGTAGTCATTGAGACTAGGCATTTTAAAATTTTCAGGAAGTTTAATCATTGTTCGAATTTTAACATGATACATTGATTACTCAAGCATAACCAATATAAAGGTTTGTAATCAAAAACCCAAGACTATTAGCCTTGGGTTTTTGATTGCTGAGGCTGTATTAGCTTCGAGCGAAGTGCGCAAAAGCACGGTTTGCTTCTGCCATTTTGTGAGTATCTTCTTTTTTCTTGAAGGCTGCACCGGTTTCGTTGTAAGCATCAACAATTTCCATTGCTAGGCGTTGGCTATACGGAATACCCTTACGCGAACGAGCGGCTTGAACCAACCAGCTAAATGAATAGTGAAGTTGGCGGTGGCCAGCAACTGGAAATGGAATTTGGTAGTTAGCACCACCGACACGACGAGATTTAACTTCGAAGTTAGGTGAAACATTTTTTAATGCTCGTTCAAACACTTCCAAAGGATTCTCGCTGTCAAGTTTTTTAGCCGCTGTTTCAAGAGCTGTGTAAACAGCTTTCTCAGCAGTTAATTTCTTACCATCAAGCATCGATTTGTTAATAAGTCGTTGGACTAAAACACTTTGGTATCGGCGGTCGGGAGCCAAAACACGTTGGAGACTAGCGGTTACTTTACGAGGCATTACTTGCTCTCTTTCTTGGTACCGTATTTGCTACGGCCTTGCTGACGGTTGGCGACACCTTGAAGGTCGAGTGCACCGCGAACGATGTGATAACGAACACCTGGAAGATCCGGTACACGGCCACCACGAACAAGCACAACAGCGTGTTCTTGGAGGTTATGGCCTTCACCACCGATGTAAGCCCAAACTTCTTGACCATTAGTCAGGCGAACACGAGCAACCTTACGGAGTGCTGAGTTAGGCTTTTTAGGTGTTTTTGTTGTTACTTTGATACAAACACCACGCTTCAGTGGAGCATTTTGCTCGTAGTAACGAGTCTTGAGGGCATTATGAATGCGCCCAAGTGCAGGTGACTTACTTTTGACGTGAGCCGACTTACGAGGCTTACGAACCAGTTGGTTGATTGTTGGCATTAAAAATAAACTTTCGTTATTACTTCAATTATTTTTTTGTAGAAAGATTTCTACGGGTGGTTCATAGAGGTCAGCATCCTCAATGAACAGTGTTTACCTCATTACGAAACTTGTACACTGCCTCGTAATAGTTAAACGGAAACTCACTGCTAATAGTAGCAAATTAACAGGGATATGTCCAGAGGTGCCTGTCTTGGCATGGTATATTAATAGATAGTAGATAAACATAGGAGTTTTGATACATGTTGCCAGATGAAGAAAAAAAGCTCAGTTTAGAGCTGGATTTGATTGATTCACCGCGTGCTACTCCGTATGACCACCTAAAAATTGTGCCTAAGAAAAATTATAAGGCTTGGAAGGTTTTTTTTACCATACTGCTCGTAGTAATATTTTTAGGTATTGGTGGGTACATAACTTACCTACTTATTAAACCTCTAGAGCCTGCTAAACAGCAAGCCACCCAGCCAAATACAGCCCAAGCTGTGACATTGCTTACCGCCGAGACACTGGTTACCCAGATTCGCGCTAAAATGATCGGCGACGTAAAAACCGAAATGAAAACAGGAGGCAGTCCATTCTACCCTACCTTTAGTGCGCCAGTGCATCAACTGGATGGATATTTATTTTCAGTCCGTCCGTCTAGATCAAGCGGGTTTGCTAGTTTTGGCACTAGCGGTACAAAAGTAACCGATTTAAAAACGATCGAGGATAGTTTAACCAGCCATGGTTTAAAAAAGACCGTACTCGATCCTGGAACAGATATCAGTATGTATGCAGCCAACTACACGTCACAGGACATTGTGTGTGGCGTGAATGATCAAAAACCATACACCTCAACCGAACAATACCGCTCAGTGATAGGCTGTGGGAATACCATCGATTACCTGACTAACGCAAAACTAGCGCTGCCTTTCTATAATGCCTACGCCGCGGATACTAGTAATAATGCGACCAAACTTACTTTAGGTATACCGAATATTAAACAAAGTAAGACAGCCGATTTTATTACGGCGACTGTCGGTATGGGTGGTTCAGACTACGGATCAGTTGGTGGATTTGCGGCGTTGTTTTATCAAACACCCGACAAAGTCTGGCACTTTTTTACGGGAACACAAAGCCAACTTCCGTGTACACGATTCGACACAGC
>JAYVYE010000010.1:0-1862 GCA_043784545.1 Candidatus Microsaccharimonas sp. | reverse complement strand
CGAAAAATTAGGTAAGAACCACAATCGAAAAGCTTAAGAAACAGCTTTTTTGTACTTGGGTTTTGAGTAGCGATTCCAGTTTCAGTAGCCCACTCTATGAAATTAAAACCTTTTTGCTTTAAACTATCAAAAGATTTGAGCCGCTCGGGTAGCCGTTCGGTTGAATCCCAACCCTTTATCAGTTCGTCCGCCAAGACTTTTTCAACTGATAGAGGGTTTTCTCTATCAGTCTTTTCCATGTTTTTCCTTTAATCCGCCAAAGTCGATGTGAGCTTGATTTAGGTCATTGCTACCTTCAGCCAGTAAGCTGGCCATACGCTCTAAAGCTAGCTTTTTTTGTCCCTGTTTTACTTCCTCAATAGCTTCAATTGTTTGGTACATGACTGGTACCATATCTCGCAAAATATCAGTGATAAACGCGGTTTTTGTCATACTTTGAAGAATAGCTAATTTGCTCAATGGTTCGTCAATTTCACGAGGCAAAGTTAATCCAATTCTAATATTTTTGGTAGTTTGTTTGCTCATTTATTTACTCCGATTGTTACTTGAAGTGATAATAATGTTCTTGAATTACTTTTTTCGCAAGTTATTTTTTTAAGTAAGTTTAGACAGTGAGGACGCCAGGTCAATTGATAGGTTTTTTGTTAGGTTTTTATTAGGTTTTTTAAAGCACTTTTTAAAAAAACTTCTACCCGCCAGCCCAATAGGCAAGCCGAATTCGCAGATTAATTCCTTTTATGAACATATTAAGCCGCTTTCAGCGGCCGTTTTTGATCGCAAAAACAAGGGCGCGAGCAAGCTCGCATCCCTTGCCTTTTTCGATAAAAACAGCAAACCAAGTGGCAAAATAGGCTCATGAAAGTCATTTTTAAGCGCATAGGGCGATTTATTCAGCTTTCAGGGCGCAAAGTACGTGTTTTTGAATTTGAGAGCTTGTAGCGCGCGAAAATGCGTTTTTAAAGCATGATTTTTTTGCTGTCTACATGGGGTTGCACCCCATACCCCATTTTTTGGGGCATAGAGTGCGGCAGAGCTAGGAAATTGTGCCTTTTGATTCGTAACCTCTACCGAGGCACCAGCGGTAAAGAGTGTCATAAAATGGTTCGTCTGTGTCAAGTGGATCGTCGTTTTCATCTTCAGGAAGCTGGATACCTCTCAGTTCGCCAAAGCTTGAGATTAAGCGTTCTTTCCGCAATTGGTTGAAAGCGTCCCAACGGTCAATATTTTCCATTTCTGAAAATTTTAAGGCGTAAGCAAAGACCTCTAAATAAGCGTTATCGTCCGCATATTTGATGTTGATGACTGATGAATCAGTGGTAATTTCTAACCACTCTTGCTTAAGCAGTGAAATATCAATTTTTGATGTTTTAGGGATAAGGGCGAGCATGTGAATGTGTGGGTGCCAGTCTTGTGAACCAGAGCCACGTTTGAATTCATAAGCAAATACACCCCCAATGAGTTTAGCCATTTCGGTTTTATGAGTGCCCTTAAAATTTTGTTGATTGTTGCGGTCTTTGAGTATGTGACGCATCGAATTTCTAAGATGTGTAAACCGTTCATGAAGGTTTTCTCCGTTTTTTACAGTAAAAGTCATAAATACTAAATCATAGTTTTGATTTGATTCTGCCTTAAGATGCTCTATTTTTTCCTTATAAATTGATGAGTGTTTCACTCCTCTCCGAGATGCGCAAAATGGGCATAATAGATGGTTTTTGCATGAGCAACTGCCTATCATTCGGCTGCGTTTTGATGTGATGTAATTGCGAAAAATTAGGTAAGAACCACAATCGAAAAGCTTAAGAAACAGCTTTTTTGTACTTGGGTTTTGAGTAGCGATTCCAGTTTCAGTAGCCCACTCTATG
>JAYVYE010000009.1:0-1521 GCA_043784545.1 Candidatus Microsaccharimonas sp. | reverse complement strand
AGTGGTTCTTGCCCAGCTGGCTGGACTATGTGGACTGACGGCACGACTTGTTACATTAACGGTCTTAATGCCCTATCGGTATCTGCAGCAGTTACCCCCGGTATTTCCTATGGTAATGCATGGGTGCATTCGGGTGAGCCTGTAGATGCGACAAAGCTAGCACAATTAAACGCCCCATTTACCTGTGTCGCAACACCTACCGTGACCGCAGCCTCGTGCTCAGGAGGTACTGCAACACTCAATTGGTCGCCAGTTGCGGGTGCTACTAACTACCACCCAATTATCCGCTTCCCGAGCGCTGCCACTTGTCCAGCTGGGTGGACACCCTGGGGTGTTTCAACAACCGACTGTAAGCAATGGCCAGTTGCGGGCACCTCAATCACTGCCTCAGGCCTCCCTGCTGTTGGTGGCTACGAAGCGTTTGTGTATGCCTATGGTACCGCATGGTCTGCTGAGTCTAATCATGTGGCCTTTAGTTGTGTTGTTCCTCCAACCGTTACCTTTAGTGGGAACGGTTGCATACTTCCAGCTGGTGGCGGTAGTTGCAACGTTACTTCGTACTGGTCAGTTACTGGTCTTCCGGTCGGTGACACCGTCGACCTTGGGGCTACCGGTCCGGGACTCGCCACACTACATCAAAATTTACCGACCATAGCTCGTGCAACAGCAGAAGTAAAATCACTCATGGCGTTGCTTATACAGGCCTTATCTGCGACACGCTCGTCTGCTTCAGCATACCCCCAGCCAGTTTCAACACCTGGTACATTTAATTTAAAACTGTATCAACACTCTACTGGTGCGCAACTTGGCACTGCAGTAGCGCTCGTTGCATGCTCAAACGGAAGCACTATTAGTCGCAATAGTGCAGGGAATGAGATATGTGTTGTGTCGGGAGGCAATCCTACTAACGGAGTGTGTGGTACAACTGCCGATTGCTCTGCAGGTAATTCGTGCAGTGGCGGTATATGTGTCGTTACAAATCCAACCTGCAGTCCTGCATGCGCCGGTGGTCAAAGCTGCGTTGGTACCAACGTGTGTGCTTGTCCGACGGGTCAGTCACTGGTTGGTGGAGTATGCTCGCCTTCAGCAGGTGGTACTAGTATTACTATCCTCGCCGCACCCACTCGCGTGCGAAAGGGAGATCCAGCGGTGCTCCAATACTCTGCTAAGAATGTCACGAGCTGCACGGTAAGTGGTCCCGGAGGAGTGAGTCTTCCTACTGTCGCACCCACGGGAGGGAATATTGCCACTACTACCGTTTCTTCTACGCAAGCTACTCTGGGGGGAGTATCAAAACCCACACTCATTACTGCACAATCTACCTTTACACTTACTTGTGCGACTGGAGGGTCACCGGCATCTTTATCCGCCCAGGTAGTGGTTAATGTTAATCCTATAATTAGGGAGAACTAGCTTAATTACTATTTGGGTTGGTAGGCCGAACTAAGGTGCATAAGGTCACAAACATATTGCACTCCTTAGTGACAAAAGGAGATGAGAATCAGAAGCAACCTTAGAGGA
>JAYVYE010000008.1:0-2547 GCA_043784545.1 Candidatus Microsaccharimonas sp. | reverse complement strand
GCCCAGCGGTTTTTGTGCCAGTTGTTGTTCAAACCTTGTTGTTGCATCAGTTCGCGTATGCGAAGAATCCCAAACCATAATGCCATGATGGTATCGGTTGGGTTCTTTGTGTCTGGTTTCCAAGTGATGAGTTGCTGAATAAGGGTCTTAATGCCCTCAGAACCTTCTTGACTTGGCAGTTGAATGATGTTGTTATCTTGGAATTGTCCGTCCCGAAGGGTACCGAACAAGTTAGCCATAGACGCAACACCAAAACTGACATCCCACTTATTCTTTCCAGTAAAGTGAGGTTTTAACTGACATCCGTAACTAGCAAGCCAATTACGAAGGTCATCATCGAGAGCATATACCTTTTGATGGGCATTGATCTCTACGATAAACTCTTGTGGGTGATACTTAATAACCCATTCTTCAATTAAATTTCTGATTCGTGCTGGAGTTGTATCAGTCATATTGACACAATCCAAGACATAAATCTTATTATCATCACGGTTATACGCTTGGGCTATGAAGGCAGAAGCGCCTGTCATCGCGGGGTCTAGGCTGATAACGGTAAAGAGTGAGTTAACTTTCTTTGGATGCCCGGGGGCATCGGGGTTGAGTGGACCTCTACGACGCATGCCTTGTAGGGAACCCATTACGCAGTCTGCATTAAAGATAGCGTCAGAGGATATGTCTTCTTGCTGGTAAACCATAGCCCATGTCCCCGCAGGAACCTCGGCTCGTCTGGCAAAAAGGTTAGGGCCGTCCCACATGGCATAAAGGCCGTCTTCACGTACGACATCATCTTCGCCATCAGGCTGATCTGAGAAAGGCCAGAGCGTAATCCACTCTTCGGGCTTTTCGGCAAACTCGAGTACTGCTGGTTGGGCAAAGTAGGTAAAGGGGCTGGCATCACCTGACCACTGTTTCGGGTCTCGCACCACTTTGTAGAGGTCTAATGCCTCCACACGCGTGCCGACAATAGCCAGAATACCCGTCTTGACGCGGGTAATGACCATTTTGGTTAGCCAGTTCATTTGTTTTACGTGTTCGTGGGCGTTGGTATCGGTAATCCCGTCATCAATAAGGATTAAGTCGGAACGATAACCATAAATCTGTGAGCCTAAGCCCAAAGCCTGAACCGTAGAGTCTTTCTCACCCGAAGTTCTGCCTGACGCTACACCAAAGTGGATACGATCAGCCGACCAGATGACTGCATCTTCCTTATAACCCTTGGGTGGGCCAAAGGCCACCTGCATTTTAGTATAGTCTGGGTCTTCTAAGATACCTTTAATCTGTAAAAGGAACGCTCGTGCCATGTCGCGGGTCTTAGAGACGATCACGCAACGGAAGTTAGGGTTGGTAACAATTTTATAGACCACATAGAAGACCGTAAGCGTGGTGGACTTGGCGTGGTGGGGGGGAGTGTTAATCAAAATACGGCGAGGGTTGGCTGGTTCGTAGGTCATGGCTGGGTGAAGCCAGCGAGGTTGCCTACCTTCTAGCACGTCAACCCAGTTTAGTTGATGGGGGTAAAGGGTGGTATTAAGGTAGACCTTACAGAAGTCCTCAAAGGATATCTTGCGTAAGTCTTCAACCTCCAGTTTGGCATCTTTTGAATCTTCTTTAGCCCTGGCTACTGCTTCTTTAAATATGGGGTCTTGGAAAGACCACTGGCGAAGGGTAGTGTCGTTGCGATCAACAGCCGCCATAGCAAGGCGGGTGGATTGGCCTTGTGCTAAAAGTCCAAGAACTATCTTCTTGGCTTCCTCGACAGAGGTGGTCTTGGTCTTAGACAATTAGTTTACCAACAATTGGTGACAACTATGTTGGGGTACACGTAGGGGTTCGTAATGTTCTGGTATGGGCCAGTTTGGTAGGGAAAGTTGATTGGGTTACCTCTATAGGTGTAGCCCTGTGGATAACTTTGGAGTGGTAAGCACTTTGGGCAGGTCTTTTCAGAGGGGTTAACACTTGTTTGGCATCGTGAACATATCCATGATGTTGCCATTTCGACGCCGTGCACCTTCGCGATCACGGGCTGCGGCACCGAGTGGAGCCGCTGCATCAGCACCGAACAGACGTCGAACAGGTGCTGGTAGAACGAGACGTCCCGACCCGTCAGCTCGGAGAGGTCGTGACCGGCACTAAACGCGGGGCCGGCGCCCTCGACGACGATGACGCGCGCAGCGGAGGCGGCGATCGCGTCGAGCGCGCGCAGCACCTCCTCCATCAGCTCGAGCGAGAGGGCGTTGCGCTTCTCGGGCCGATTGAGGATAAGGCGCGCAACAGGGCCGTCGTGCCGTACCTCGATGTTGCGGTACACGGTGGGCGTCTCGGTCGTGGCCATACGTGCAGCGTAACGCGCCCGGGCCACTCAAGCCCGTTACGCCGAGGCCGATACACCGTCTAGATGGCCCGCCACGACTTCGACCTGCTCGTCCTCGGCTCCGGCCCAGCTGGCCAGAAGGCCGCAATCCAGGCGGCGAAGCTGGGCCGCCGGGCAGCAGTCGTCGAGCGGCGCCGCGTCGTCGGCGGGGTGTGCGTCAACACGGGCACGATCCC
>JAYVYE010000007.1:0-4327 GCA_043784545.1 Candidatus Microsaccharimonas sp. | reverse complement strand
ACAGGAGCTTCAGCTACTAGTTATTGGCGCGGTGATGGAACTTGGGCAACTCCGCCTGGTTCTGCTTATACAATAACAGCACAACCTACAACTACTACTGTTGCTTCTTCTGATCTTGTAGGCATAAGCAAAGGCGGACTTGATGCTACTATAACATGGGCGAATGTATTTTCGCAACTTGGTATTCTAGCTCCTGTATCCGCTCCGTTGCTTGGAACGGATAGCACAGGCACAGATATTGCAGTAACGCTTGGCACTGGTTTGTCTATTGTAGCCGGAGTGCTTAAAAGTGTTCCAGCAAGGTCGATCACATATGCTTGGAATGGTGGACAGATTGTAACTAATGGCACGTATATAATCATATATACAATGCCAGCTGCTTGTACTCTCACTTCTATGGACTATGGAGTAGGAAGCGTAGGCGGTTCTTCGTTTACTGTTAACGTTCAAAAAATTGCACTGGCTGGCGGAGCAACAACTTCTCTCACAGGACTTGGCGCTGTTGCTGTATCTGCGGCGGCAAAAGCCAACACAGCAGCAACAGGCGGAAATACTTTTGTGATAGGAGACACGCTACAAGTTACTATCACAGCGGCTGCATTGTCCCCTGCTAATTCGGTGCTTGGGTTTAATATAATAACAACCTAAGGAATGCAAAATGGAGCTAGTTTCAGGAAACATATTTAGACGCAGAAACTATCTAAAGGAGATAGGGGATGTGACTGTAGGTCATACACATAACTTCGATCATCTAACGATCCTGCTTACTGGCTCTGTTCATGTTAAAGCTGTTGCACCAGATGGGCGCATCATTGAGCAAGACTTTGAAGCTCCGACAGATTTTTTGATTAAACGAGATTTTACTCATGAGTTTACAGCTTTAACACCTCATGTCACATATTGGTGCATTTACGCCCATCGTAATCCACAAGGTAATGTTGTACAAGAATGGAATGGATGGACAGACGCATATGTGTGAAATGGCGGTCTGCGCAATCTCTGAAAAAAGCGATGACATATATACAGAAGTAAAAAGTCCTAAACGAGGCGATGTCATCATAATAGTTGAAAACGGCCACAATTGGAGTCCTTCTGAATTAGCAGACCCGCGCTGGGTAGTATTAAAGTTTCCTGATTTGACAGTTAAAGAAATGTCTTACATGCTAAGTCCAGAACCAGCTACGAGTACGGAACAAAATCTTAAACCAAATACTCTCCAGTTTCGTGCTTGGTACTTTGATCTAAATGCTAGAATATCAATATGTAGACGTCCATCTGTTACAGACCCAGGAGTGATAGGATGACCGTTACTTCAAACATCCACTACAATTTACTTGCTTGGGCAGCAAGTACCGCTTATTTAGTAGGATTGCGCGTTAGCAATGGAGGTAACGCTTATAGTTGCATCACAACAGGCACTTCCGCAGCATCTGGTGGTCCTACAGGAACAGGAGCTTCTATAACAGATGGAACTGTTTTCTGGAAGTGGCTATCTATTATTGATTATACAACTATACCATTGTGGTGGACAGGTATTCCAACAACTTTAACACAGCCTATTATAGGTTTGTTGTGGCGCAATGGCGGAAATATAGCTACTCCAGTAAATTTATTAACGACTAGTATAACTCTAACAGGTAAAACTACAACTGCTGTAAACAATGTTACACTACAAGCTGCGCCGGGAGAGAGTTGGGTAGACAATATAGGTACAAATCCATACTACTATAACCCTACAAATGGAGTAGCTATAACTTCCAGTGTGTCAGCTAATGCAACTTTTGTAGTAAATCAGCAATATACAGTTTTTTCGGGATTGCAGATAGAGAATACAAGTGCTACCGGCGGATCAATACATAATACCAATAAATTTACATTAGATGGTTGTATTTTAAGGGGAGTAGGTAATGATCCAGGTTATCTTGCAGGCGGCGCGGCTATTCGTAATTGTCTTATAATTTATGATACAAATACAGCTGGACCTGGTATACGCCTAGATAGTGTAGGTGTTATGATAAATTCCACAGTTGTTAGACCTTCAAATCGTACAGCAGGTGGCACTTCTTTTGTAGCGGCTTATGGTACATCCATCGTTAGAAATACTGCTATATTCGGATTTACAGTAGCGCCGACAGGAACTTTTAATACAGATGGGCATAATGCTAGTAACAATGCAGCTTCAACTCCCGGCACTACAGGCAATATAACAACAGTTCCATATAATACTACAACTTTCGTACAGCCTGATACATCACTAGCTAACCCTGATTTTAGATTGGTTGTAGGTTCTACACTGAAAGATGCAGGAGTCACAGATGTGGTTAATCTTCCGGCATCTGTAGATGCGTTCAGAACTAGCAGACCGCAAGGATCAGCATGGGATATTGGCGCGTTTGAAGTGCTTCAAGCAGGCGGAGTAAGCACATTTAGTCCGCATCCGGTATGGGCATAGTGAGGATACAATGTCTCCTTTATTCCAAACTACAGGCGGTCAGCCTCACGTAAATGTAACCGGGAGTTTAGTTGATGGCATTACACCTGTAGTTGTATTACCTAATCCTGTTGCTTTAAGTGTTGGTAGTCCTACTGCAACTACAATTCCCTTGCTTTGGAGTAATCCAGTAACCGGAGGTCCAGTTGCATCTATATCTGTTTTTTATAGACTACATAGACCAGGTGCGTGGATATTGGCGACTGCAGGACTAGCGCCAACTACCACAACTTATACCATCAGCGGGCTAACAACTGTAACTGCTTATGATGTAGAAGTTACAACTTATAACGCCGCAGGCCCTTGCGCAATTCCGGCTGTGATTTCAAATGTACTAACTACAGCAGTTAGTACTGTGTTGACTTCAGGCTTGTTTGCAAATATTCCTCCTTTTGCTGTTACTAATACAGCTATAACAGGTGTTACTTTTTCAGGCGGATCAGGTACGCAATATGCTGTTATTCAAACTACTAATGTAGAACAAGGCTCGCGTACCTCTTTTTCCACGAATGCAATACCTTCAATTACTCCAACCAGAAATGGTTTGTACACAATAAGAGTGTATGATGCTGCGGTTGCAGGCAACTTGATTGGCGAGTCTGTAGTCTTCGGATGCTGGGCAACATCAAATGGTTCTGCTGGAATAACAACAACTATTTCTGGACCGGCTTCTTACTATTCAGATCAGATGTTAACCTTTACTGGCACATCTAATGTAACTAGTAGTTATCTTGAACTAGAAATAATTGACGGAGGTAATGGCTCAGTAACATCAGGCACTAGTGGATTTTATGTACCAATCGCTGTTAATGGTACTTGGACATTTACAGTTCCAGCTACGACGTATCCTTCGGGGTGCCATGCGAAGCTAATTGATCCAGTTAGTGGAACATTTATAGTCGGACCAAATATTGCTTATTCAGGGGCTAGACCTAGTAATTCCGCACCTGCTATACATTTTGTTATTAACAAAGCTATGCTGCCCGGCGTACCAAAAGGTACTAATTTAAGTACTATGTACGCTTATGAGAATGGAGTAGCTACTGCTGTAACTGCAGTAGCTGAAGCTACAGGAACATTTACTTTATCATTTAGTGCTCTTTGGAATAATAACAAAGCACTAACTCCCGGTATGTATAATTTAGATTTTACGCTTACTTCCGGTTCTCATTTTTTCCAAACTATATTTGTACCGACGATCCAAGCCCCTACAGGCGTTTCACTTACAACTACATTTCCAATTACAACCAATATGCCTGTTGATCTTATAATCGCTTCAATGGACTTTCCATCTGGCAGTTCTTCTCGTATACGTGCGTATATTCCAGATTTGAACTTGGAAATTGATGGGAATATGACTCCTGTTAATATTCGGAACAAAGGACTAACCACTGCTGGTGTTTATAATTTTAATGTGTATTTGATCCAGGCGGGAACGGCGAACTTAGTATGTCCGGTTTCATTCACAGTTAATGCTGCTACTCTGCTCGCAGGCACAGCATTAACTGAGGCAGTTTTAACTAATCTAACTAATATGGCCGCTCCTGGTGCAATAGTTGCTAATCCCACTATTCCTGGAATAACAGGTGTAAAGCAATGGGCGCTGTTTCAAGAAGCTGACTATCGTATGGCGATTAATGTATCTACAGGCGCTATTACTGTTGCAACAAGTTTGAGTTATTATACGACAAACAATGCTACAATAGGCACTCCTATTTTTGGTACGGATATTGCGTATTTGTTTGTATCAGATGGCGTGAACTGTTGCTATAAACAGATTTCAATTCCGATTGCCATGGCTGGCGCTGGTAGATTTATGGATGTAGGTCCTGGTTA
>JAYVYE010000006.1:0-1638 GCA_043784545.1 Candidatus Microsaccharimonas sp. | reverse complement strand
GGTAAAACCACACGATGTTAAGGTTCCTTGCGTTCGCTTTTGTCGCTGGCACCGTTATTGGTGCTCTTGTGTCTTTACAGATTAAGTATTTTCCGTTCCGGTGAGACAACTGCTAAGAAGCTTTTGTACGGCTGTATGAGCCTTAAGATATATTAGGCAGTGCGTAAGTCCCCTCACTTGTGTTTATAAGCCGTCTTCTTTGTCGACGACTATATTGCTCTCGTAGCTCAACTGGATAGAGCATCGGTTTTCTAGTCCGAATGTTATAGGTTCAAGTCCTATCGGGAGCACCATCTTATTATGTACCTTAAGCTTTTAGGCGAAGCAACGGACTGATAAACCGTAGAGACAGGTTCAAGTCCTGTAGGGTACTATCTACTTTAATCTATTATGTAATAATGTACATCTTATTAGGTGTCTTTTTGCCTGGTCTATAACCTATTATACCACGTCTGACAGATTTGTCAAGTCTTATTTACAAGAGGCGCAAGAAATGTGCTCACAGAAGGTTCCAGCTAGACCACAAGAGACAGTTGCAAACTGTCCTGCATGTGGTTCGGACGTTGATCCTCTCGGTTATTCAACTCAGAAAGGTTGTAGTTCTGGCACAGTATTGTGTCAAAGGTGCGGGGAAAATCCCTGTGCCTTTTTATGTGTTTAAGACTAACTTATCCAAGTGTCAGATGGACACACAGGGCTGGATGTCAAGTTAGTTAGTATCGGGGTGTGTACGACGGGACTTACCTGTTGTTTACTTGCAAGTGCATCTTTATCCAAACACAAAGTCTTTGAAAGTGTGGAGGCTCATAAAGCCTGTGAAGCATGGACATTCTACCTAGTGTGAGATTTTCCGACAAAGCTAGTTCCAGCACGGCACAGAGCCAGTAACCAGTCGTTAGACTTTATTACACCGGTTATCGATCTCCTGTGTGTCCTTCTGACCTTTGGGTCTTCTCTTCTCTTGGCTCCCAGCGGAGCTTTCTTAGTGAGCAATAAGCCACTCTACACGGGGTGGCAGGCCAAGCTCAACTCACTCCTCGGCGATGTACAGTTTGTATATGATGGGTCACAAGCAAACACTCTCATTGAGTGGTGATTATGAAAAAGACAGACTCGAAAGCTCAGGAGGTAGGCACGGATCGCCAGTCTATAAACGGATGGTGCCTTCACCAATAGTAACTAAGTCAGATGGGGTGCAACTCCCCACCAAGTAGAACACCATGAAAGGGTGAAACCATGAGTAATATTCTCTACGTTTATGGAACACTTCGTCCCGGTAAGGCTGAGATTTATAAGGTAGTAGGTTCGCTTTATGATCTTGGTTGGTTTCCGGGTATTAAATTGGATGGTGCCAATGAAGTTATCTGTGAACGTATCGAGATAACTGATTGGGATGCGGTTGATCGCTATGAAGGCTTCATGCCGAGTGAGCCCGAAAACAGTCTTTATATTCGTCGGCCTTTCATGGACGGTTTCATCTATGAATACAACCAAGAGGCTCACCGTGCACAGAGGATTGTGACAGGTGACTGGTTGGATTACACGTCACAGGAGAGAGGTAAGAACAGTGGAAATTTCGGAAAAGCTGCTTGAGGTAGTCGAGAAAAGTAAGAAGTGGCTTATCGCTAGCTCTGCTGC
>JAYVYE010000005.1:0-10935 GCA_043784545.1 Candidatus Microsaccharimonas sp. | reverse complement strand
TGAATACTTTCGATACCGCACTAAATAATTCCCAGTTATGTAACGTGAAAATGTACTTGTTAATAAACAGGAGCTTACGTGAAACAACTTCAATGTCAGTTGGTGGGTTTCCGAGTTGCCTGTTGGCTTTATCTATGCCAGTTTTCATACTTCCCGCGACAGTAGCAGCGGGGTCAATTGAACGACCAGTGCTGATATTACCGAACGAAATTAAGTTCTCATGGTCGCTGACCTTACTAATTGTAAATCGTGTATCAAAAACATCCACGTAAGGTTGTCCTGCCTTAATCGCCTCAACGATTGTCTTTGCACCTTCACTTAGATGCTTCCGCTTTTTATTAAGCCTAAAGACTTCAGGTGCATTTACCAGATAAGTGCCGTTTACATCGCTAGCTTCACCAAGCGAGGTTACGGCTTCACTAATTGATGTAATCCTACGACCCCACGCAGCCCATTGTTGAGTCTGTGCCCTGTCATGAATTTCCTTCACCTCGAGTAATTCACGCTTTTCGACAACGAAATAGTCTGGTCGTACAACTTTTTCTTCAGGGATTCGTTTAATAGTTAACTTGCTTGCATCATCAACGAAGACAAACTCCCCATACGCCAATACATATGCATCCTCTGCTTTAGCTTTGTCTCCGTCAAATGATATGTCTGCCATAAATACCATTATAGACCCGTGATGGTTCTAATAGCGTGAGGGTGGGTATACCACTGAGGTTACTACCCCTGTCAGTAACTTCCACCTTTCTAACTCATTACAGATAAGGTTCCAGTTCGAGTGTACTTGGGCAACCAAGTTTATTAAAAGAACTCCGTACGGAGTTCTTTTTGTTATACATCACCGATGCTAATAATCGAAAAATTACTGACCAATAGTTTGATCGTAGTGCAATCTATCACTTTCACATTCCGTGTACTGCGTGTTGTAATCTTTGACTAGTTGATTCTGGCGATCCACGAGCCCATTATACGAATCAGTGTCTCCACTCAACTTATAACTAGTCGATAACAGCGAAGTTATTAACGGTGCCCTGAAAGCATCGTTCATTGGGCTTCAAGAAGATTCCAAAGTAGCAAAGTCCAAGCTTCGCACCACCCATTGAACCATCCTTCAAGCCGATGGTGAGATTATCACTGTCGATGTCAATACGCGCTTGCCCCTTCCACTTTGCCGTTACAATCAAAGCAATGACGACGGATGTTATAGCAAGAACTGGAATCACAAAGAATTGCACCAGGTACAGGAATACCGCGTTCATCGTCAAGCTGCTTACCGCTTCGCCCATGCCTTTAATAGCGTTTACAGTTGACCATAGAACGATAATCAAAATTGGAAATGGCAACGCTAAAATCAAGCTGGTGATTGCAAGAACAATTGGCTTGGCATCATGATCAGTATTTTGCATATTATCGGCTCGAGATACTTTTACTGTACCCACCAAATAGGAAATTTACCCACTGCTCGAGATTACTCGGTTGCACCGAGGCAGAAGTTTGCGCAGCCGGCTTGACGCCATCTTCATTTTTAGCAGCCTGGCTATTAATCGGCAAGACTAAGGCCTTTTCACCCGGTCGGACCAAGCCCAAAGAGCTTCGAATCGCCAGTTCCTGATATTCAGCCGTCTGATAAAAGTTTTTTTGCAGCGCCATATTATCTTTTTGCAGTTGAGTTAATTGTAATTGACGCTTTTTCAAATCGACGTCTTTTTGTAAACTATAATTACGTTGCATCATCCCCAATGATCCCCAAACCCAACCGGCAGCAATGACAAATGCCACCACAATAACCATGTTATTAAGCGTCACGTATTTGTGGCGAATATGATAGATTGTTTTTTTAATGTTTATTTTTCGCATGACGTTTCATCTATTATAGCTCAGCTCTAAAAAGTAAGCTATAATAACCTCTATTGGGGCTGTAGCTCATCGGTCAGAGCAGGCGGCTCATAACCACTTGGTAGATAGTTCAACTCTATCCAGCCCCACCATGGTGAACCACTCATGACAGTCAGAACTTTCTGGCTGTTTTTTTGTTATAATCAGGGTCAATGGAAAATCCTATAAGAACTTTGCTCGAAAAAAACCAAATAACTAAGCTGCAGCCAGAACTACAAGGTGCAGACTTTTCATTGTTCGTAGCGGATATTGATCGGGTATGGCAAAGTGGCGAAATTGTTGAAGACAACCATAATCTTCTAGTGCAATTAAGTGAGGTTTCAGAGATAGATGCTGCAGAAATAATACTCTCTTATATTGCACCACTATACCGTCTCCCTCTGGTCGATAGACTGGCTGCAATGGGCGTTTCAGTAGGCGTAATGACCGACAATGGGTCTATCCCTCGTGGTGTACATGGTGCGATACGATCAGACTACCCGATACTACTAATGTCTCATTCGGAGCCAAAACAGTTTCATCGACCGATCGAAATCGCATCCGCACTCGCCGCAATGATTTACGGGAAAAATACAGAATCTGCAATCAAGTTCTTAAAACATTTCAATATTAGTTCTTTAGAAAAATCTACTTCAAGCTGTTCACTCGAGTAATTCCAGTTCTGACTGCGTGCATGACACCCCACCAGATGAACTTACGTTAACAACTAGAACTCTTTACTGAGTTCTTTTTGATATGATAGATGCATGAATCGACCAGAAAAACTTTTTCATGCATCTCCTTCGATTGAGATTACAGAATTCGAACCTAGCAATGAATATCCCCGATATACAAATGAGACAAAACTAGTATTCGCCACCCCCTATGAGCGACTAGCTGCGATGTTTCTCTCACCCCGAAACGTAAATACAGAGATTGGTATATATGGTGATCGATATGTTATCTTTATCAATAGCGATGAGAAAGCATACTCTGCACAAGACAAAGGCGGTGCAATTTATTCATTACCGGTTGAAACTTTTGAAACGGATGCAATTCACGGAATGGGTGAAATCGAATGGTATTGCAAAACACCAGTTAAGCCTGTAGATAAAACTGTTTACCAAACTTCAACTGAAGCAATGGACAAATTTAACGTGGAACGATTCTTCGTGAATGATGATTTATTTCAACAAATCAGGTCCAACCCTGCACATGCTCTTAGACTCGTAGAATAGTTCTGACTTCGTTCATAACACCCCACCGCATGAACCATTGATGACAGTCAGAACTTTTATAGCATCTCTTCTTAAATATGGTATAATATACTTATGAGTGAACTACAAAATTTTGAATTTATTTCACAAGTCCAACCCAATGAGGCGGATGCTCAAGCAATACAGGCACTAACACTTCAAGATGTCATTGCTGGTGGTTTCAAAAACCCAACCGATATGGCTAACCCTAATGATCCAGCCAAAGTGAGCGTGCAGTTGAACAAACTTTCTCAATTTCCCGAGCGATACGCTGCTTACAAAAACGAAAATGGTGTTCTCGTTGCGTATATAAAAAGTAACGAGTGGCTTGCCGGTGACGAAGCACCATTTGTCACAAATTCGTTCGCACGCAAGGCATTGCTACTGACAAGCAAAATAAGAAGTGGTTCACTTCAGCCAAAAGAACATGGTGTATTCGGCTTGGTTGGAAGCGACTCACTTTCCGGCTAAGAACGAGATGATCTTTTGTACAATCTTTTACAGCGGTCTATTGGGCAAGCTGCAGCTAAATCAGCTTTTGCTATAAATATCGTATTACATGCTAATGATCCCGTTACTCCAATCGCGTTAGATTTAGGATTTCATCCAGCAGGAGCTGTAGGAGAGGCTATTGGTGCTCCCGGTTTAATACAGCAACGCTATCGACAGATTATAAAATAATTTTACTTGGGTCATTGCCCATCACTAACCGTTACGACTTTTGCACAGGTCGCAGCTCATCAAGTTTTGTCAATAATTCGCTCGAGACATATCGAATTTTATCACCATACATCTTTGATTCGCTGACTCGGTCGCGCCAATAGGTAAAGCGGTTGCTTTCCTCGATCATCATACGAGTGTTCAAGTTCATCAGACTTGAGATATGCATACCCCCAAGTAGTTCAAGGATTCGGGCTGTCCGTTTTTTACCAACCAAAGCATCAATGCCACTTTTACTACCTAGTGGATTTTTAACTTCTCCTTCAACGAATAGATCAGTTTCGCGTATACCCGCAAGAGTTGTTAGGGTTTGACGGCTTGGTAGGTCATCTTCTAAATACGACGCAGAAATGGCCTCCGAAACTAGCGCAGCATCACGAAAATTACGTTCAACTTTGGTGCGTTCGAACAGCTTTGCCATTTTTATTTCCATGGCCGACTGTCTAGCGTAGTAAGCGAACTCATGCACCTTTGATCGAAGTGCAGCTACTGGATCGGCTGTGGTAGATTTTTCCTGATGCATTTCGATTTCGTACAAATAGCGTTTGACTGGAAAAGTGACTTCGGTAGAACGACCAGCAATCTCCAGTAGTGAGTTCTTTTCCTTATTTTCACGCGGGTAAAAACCATTACCTTTATGAAGTAGCTTCAAAGCAGCTTCAGTGGTGAGCTTTTCATCGGTTTTGACTTCCTGGTTTTTCGATACGTTTGCTCCTGACGGCAAAGGCAGTACGTCACCCAAGGCTTGCTCGGCTAGAGCTTTTTGACCCTTTTTTTCAATCGGATTCAAATATTCTCCTGATGAGGCAAGAACTAATGGATGCTCTGAAAAATCCAGATACTGAGGAGCAGTCAAAAGTGGTTGGTGTTCAGAGTTAGAACTGTGTATGGACATACTTATGTAATAGCATCAACAGTGTTGAAAGTCAATCTATGCATCAACGGAAGTATCACCGTCAGTCGCCTGAGGTCCACGCCGACCACCGGAAAACACAAGTCTCACCGCATGTCGACCAGTTGGATATATTTTTGCATGCTTGCCGCGTAACTCATTTTCAAGATAGGTAAAATAATTGCTCAAAAGATCTAAGTAAGCAGGGCTCATCTGACTAAAATCTGGCTGGCTAATAAAAGTCTCGTCATCAAATGGGTCGTAATGTTCGTCAGCTCGGTATGCTTTCATATAATCACAATAGACTTTATCCATAAGATCCCTGACAGCGTTTTCACCGTCTGCAAACTTTTTTTGAATGGACTGCATATACCGGTTTGGGCTGGGCACAAGAACTAATTCTGGTAGTTGAGGGGATAGCGGATTACCGTGAATATCAGATCGGTTGATTAACCGTTGATTTTGCGCATCAAGAAATTGCTCTGAATGTGGTCCACTGTTGAGCGGGTCTTCTGGCTGTCGTGGTGATTTTTTAAACATAATACACTCTTGATTATAACATATAAAATGATCGCGGTCAATATCGTTGAGCTACTCCCAACGAAAAACTCGAAAAGCTATTACATAAATTACGACTAGCCACGCTCCTGTCAGACCGATCTGTGGAAGAATATCAATGAAATGCTTACCCTCAGTGGCAATCAAGCGTATACCGTCAATAATTGGGGTAAGTGGCAAAAAGGCAGAAATATTTTGGAGCCAATCTGGCATCAAAAAACGCGGGAAAAAGGCTCCGGATAGAAACAGCATTGGAAACACGATGATGTTCGAAAGTGGTGCGGCTTGCCGTTCATTTTTTGCCCAGCCACCCAGTGCAAGCCCAATGCCCAGTAAGGTGATCATGCCAAATAATAGATACACGATTAGCTCGAACCAATTCCCTACTATCTGAAGATGGAAAACCAAAATTGCCACAACAAAGAAAGTGGCAAAACTGACCATTCCAATAGCAGCCTGCCCTACCATAGTAGCTAGGAAATACTGCCATACCCGTAGTGGTGTTGTGCTAAGACGGCGCAAAATTCCCATCTTTTTAAGTTCTGGGAAGACGTTAACTGGTCCAAAAATACCCATACCAATTAACGAGAACCCCAATAACCCCGCAAAGGTATAATCAAAGGCGCTCAGGCTTCTTTCGTTCAACTGAGTACCTTTTACGGTAAATGGCGTCACCGTGCTTATAAGCTGGCCGTTAATGGCCTTAAACTGGGCATCAAGCACAGACGTAAGCGCGCTGGCTGAAGCTTGGTTGTTTTGGGTGTAGACGATCTCTGCCTGGCCGCTAGGGTAAGTAGCGCCGGGTTGGACAGCACCGAAGCTATCGGGCAAGATAATAGTCGCGTCGAGTTCTGAACGACTCATTTTTTCTTTAGCAACATCGAGTGCAGTAACGTCTTTATTAACTTTTAAAATTTTACTATCGCCCGATTGCTTAACAAAGTCACTGGCAAATTTTGAATCAGAGTGATTAATAATCGCAACGTTAAACGAAACATTACCACCACCGCTATTGAGACTGCCGAAAACGAATAGAAAAATAAGTGGAAAAATGATAGTGAAAAAAAGTGCTGTACGGTCACGGAAAAAACGCTTGGTATTGATTCGAACAAATACCCAGACAGTAAATAATGACTTAAGTAGTGATTGATTTTTGGTTTGCAATTAAGCACCCTCCCGCAGTGCCTTGCCTGTCAGGTCAATGAAGACGTCTTCCAGGTTGGCTTGTTGAACTTCTTGAGACTTTTTGAAGCCTCTCTCTAAAAGCTGCTTCACGAGGTTCGTCGGGGTATCAAGCGCAATAATTTTACCATTATCCATTACTGCTATGCGGTCACACAATATTTCGGCTTCGTCCATATAATGCGTCGTCATGATAACGCTGATGCCCCGGTCGCGGACTTTTTCAATTAGTTCCCATAAATTACGACGCGCTTGGGGGTCAAGGCCCGTCGTTGGTTCATCTAGAAAGAAAACTTTTGGACTATGCACCAAGGCTGTTGTAATGCTCAGGCGCTGTTTTTGACCGCCAGAAAGATCTTCAACGTAATTTTTAGCTTTCTCTTCCAGGCCGACGTCGCGTAGAAACGACATGACATCGACTTTTTCTCCATAGGCGGCGGCAAACATTTCGACGACTTCGGTTAACCTAGTTTTATCTTGGAAAGCCGGAGACTGTGGTTGTACTCCAATTAAATATTTAATTGCTCGGGGGTTCTTTTTAACATCAATCCCGTCAATGATGACACTACCAGAGTCAATCTCGCGTAAAGTTTCCATCATTTCCAGTGTCGTTGTTTTACCGGCACCGTTAGGTCCAAGAATGCCAAAGATTTCACCTTTCTTTACAGAAAAGCTGACTCCGTTTACGGCCTGTTTATCACCATAGCGTTTTTTGAGGTTCTTTACCTCGACCATATTCTTCATTGGTTCTATTTTACAACGACACCACCCCTGAAAACAATAACAAACAAAAAAGCCCCCGGGGAGGGGGCAATTTTGAGCACCTGTTTGTTTGAATTTAGTATATGTCCAAACTGGTTACGGTGCAATACTATTATTTATCCGAAGCGTAACTATTTCTTCTTTGAAACAGTCAAGAAACCGTTGCGTGGGTTTTCTTTGACGATACGGTCTTCAGGTAGTTCTACTGGGTGACCTTTTGCGTTCTTCTCAACTTTAGCGAAGAAGTAGATTGTCTGTGGTTTTCCACCACGAAGTGTTACTTCTGTGCTGTGCAAGTAGTAAGTGACGCCTTTTGAGTTTGTGTGACTGTAAGCCATGATATATTCCTATACCTCCTATTAGTGCTACTAGGAGAAGAGTACAGCTTGACTAGGGTGGTTGTCAACACTAAGTGCTTCGGTAGTGCCGGTGAAGCATAAGTTTGAGAATACCTAGGCTGACAATACGAATAATAATGAGTAGGAAAAGTACTGCGCAAACAACCAATGTCCAACCCGCAAAATCAGGTGACCAAACTGGTGATTCGTAGTCATGCAAATAGGCGCTGGCAGACGGTAATTTTACTGCTTTGATAAGTTCATTAGCGGCTGGATATTTGGCTAGTTCACCAGTGGTACACTGCAGATATGCCGTCGAATAATGACTAAAGCGGGGCGCACATACTTCTTGGGCTTTTTTGTAAATATTACCATTAGGATTTTGATCACCAGATGCTTTGTTAAGAACATTTTGTGAGTCCCGTTGGTAGCTCGTTTCAAGGTAGACACCTTTGCCGAGGTCGGTGTTCATATGGGCGGCAACGAACTGTTGTAGATCGTACAATTTCTGGATGGTGTTGCCCTCATTCCCTACCTTGTCGGCCGCAATCACCGCACTCCGTCGCTCCACCATGCCGATGTTGTTTAGGCGCAAAAATGTAGCTACTAAAAATCCAAAGATAATCAACAATGTAAACAATTGCCACGTTTTGACACGCCGCAGGTTTTTTATTGTTTTTCGCACTTGCCGTTTGTCTGCCACTACTACGAGGTTCCCACCTTACTACTTATACTTATTGTACCCTAAGGTTACTACTTTCGATAGAGAGGGAACCTGGCAGTGATGACCAGTAGGACAACTGCCGAGGCTATAAAGAAAAAAGTTTGAAGCGCCTGTTTATCACCGATATTGAAAGCTAGGATAAAGAGCACAAAGCCCGCGACACTAGCACCAAGATTAGCAAACAACTCGACAATGCCCAGATAGGTCGTGCGCTTGCCCGAAAGATCAGCGTTGTCAAAAATTCCCCGAGTAAAGGACATCGTATATCCCGTTGTAGCCGCTTCGTTGGCAACGTTCAAGCCGGCTACACCAATTGGCGAGTTAGTAAATGCCCGTAGGAAATGGGTCATCGCATTTGCGATTGATGCAATAACCAGTAGCTCTCTGCCCTTTTTACGGTCAATTAAACGACCATAGGCATACGAAGCGCCCAAAGCCGCAAATAGCACGACTGACAGGAGGGCCCCATTAGCTGCATAGACCTCATTGTTCTTGGCTACTCCGATGATAAAGACTGCCGTAAAAAGTGACCAGACAGTACCCGAAGTAAACACATCAAAGCCAGTCCCGATATGAGCCGCGATATTTGGTCGAATTAGGTGCCAAGGAAAACCACGAAAATCAAGTCTTTGATTTGGCTGCTCTTGTTCCGAGGTACGCAGTAATGGGATGGCCGCAAAAGTAAATAATAATGCCGCTATAACCAAGACAACTTGAGGGCCCATCAGATATGCAATAATACCACCAATAAGCGGACTCAGCCCGGTCGTTATTTTTTCAACGATATTCATATAGGCAATTTCTTTGCCGGCATGTTCGACGCTTTTAATTTTAGAAAAATCGATACCGTAACTGATAGAGTACAACGCCGACGAAGTTCCTTGAAAAAGAATCACGATGGCGAGCAACCACTCCCCGTACTGTGGGACAAGTGCAAAAGCAATCATTGATGGGATGAACAGAAGATTTGAAATCAAAATACCATGCTTGGGACCAAAGCGAGCTGCAATTGCCGAAACAGGGATAGCGATAATGGTTTTAAACAGAAAGAAACAGGCCCAAAATAATGCAATAAACGAAATCGAATAGCCTTGTTGGTACAAGAAAATCGACATGAATGACGCAGCAATATTCAGCGCCAACATCCGAAGCATACGCGAAGCATATAGTTCAGCCATTTCACTGAACGAAGCCTGTCGCCAGAAATGACGTCGTAATAGTATCCGATGTATTATTTTTTGAAGCATGTTTTTGTCTAGCCCACCAGTGCCAAGTCTATTACACCACAGTTCCGTATCTGGGAGCAAGTGATATAGTGGGTATATGAATATTTATTTCTCGGGATTAGGCGGAGTTGGCATTGGACCACTGGTCGAGATTGCGCGAGATGCTGGACACAGTATTATGGGGTCCGACCTGACAGAAAGCCCTTTGACCGAAGAATTGCGACACCAAGGCGTTGTCGTCAACATTGGCCAAGATGGCAGCTTTCTACAGACTTGTCACGTGGCAACACCAATTGATTGGTTTGTGTATACCTCAGCCCTGCCCGATGATCACGCCGAATTAGTCTTAGCCCACGAGCTAGGTATGCGCGTCAGCAAGCGTGATGAATTTCTAGCCTACATTATTCAGGAAAAAGATTTAAAATTAATTGCTATTGCCGGAACACACGGCAAAACCACTACAACTGGTATGGTGATATGGCTAATGCAGAAGCTAGGAATTCCTGTCAGCTACTCGGTTGGAGCAACCATTTCCTTTGGGCCTAGCGGTAAATTCGATCCACGAAGCGATTATTTTATTTATGAATGTGACGAGTACGACCGTAATTTCTTAAACTTTTTTCCGTATCTGTCGCTGATTACTTCGATTGATTACGATCACCCTGATACCTACCCTACTAAACAGCAATATACAGTCGCTTTCCAAAAGTTCTTGAAGCAGTCACAGCAGTCTATACTTTGGCGAAATGACGCCGAATATGTTGGCACAACCCTAGAGAATACTTTGATAGTAGACACCCCACTTAATCTTCCACTGGCTGGTGAACACAACCGACGCAATGCAACGTTGGTCGCTAAAGCAGCTGAATTTCTGTCACTCGCAAAAAAAGACAACGTTGTAATGGCCCTGGGTGACTTTCCTGGCACCGACCGACGGTTCGAGAAGCTGGGCGATAACTTGTATACCGATTACGGCCATCATCCCAAAGAAATCGCCGCAACACTGCAATTAGCCCGTGAACTGTCCGACCATGTTGTACTGGTCTATCAACCACATCAAAATCGTCGACAAACCAGAATTCAAAAAGATTACATCGATCAGTTTGAGTTAGCTGACGATGTTTACTGGCTGCCCACCTATTTGTCCCGGGAAGATCCTAACGAGCCGATTTTAATACCTTTAGAACTTATCCAGAATATTACTAATCAATCAGCTATTCACGTAGCAGAGTTTGATGATGAACTTTGGACCGTCGTTCAACAAGCTCGCTCCGAAGGCAAGTTAGTTCTGTGTATGGGTGCCGGAACGATTGATAGCTGGGTGCGGCAAAGAAACGCTCTCTAACGACGGCCACTCTTCCTCGAACTCTTCAAAGAAAAATGGATCGTTAAAAAA
>JAYVYE010000004.1:0-5282 GCA_043784545.1 Candidatus Microsaccharimonas sp. | reverse complement strand
TTGAGAGTACCCATCGGATTGGACAATCTGCCATGGATGAGATCGGAAGCGGCATAACATCCACCAGCCTCCAACTGGACTTCGAAGGCTGGTCCGATGACCCTCGAACCCGCGTCAACCCCGCTCGAGTGAGGCTACTGGCTCAGGCTCTGGGATATACCCTGGTCCACATATCCAAAAGTCTTCAAACAAGCAGAACCTCTGTAAACAAATGGATAAGCGGTCTGTCCCAATCCGCAGAGCTTGGGCAACGACCTGCTGTGGAATGTCGGTTGTGTTCCCGCCAACGACGACCTCTCCGCCGGGGCGAACTTCATCAACGAGTGCCTCAAGCTCCTCGCACGACCGGAAGAGCTATATGCGCAAGCGAGCAACGAGACACGTCGCAAGCTCAATCAGGCGATCTTCAAACGGATCTTCGTCATGAACGACGAAGTTGTCGGCCACGAGATGGTTGCACCCCTTGGGGAACTACTCGCAGCACAGGCTGGATTCGAGGCGGCTGAAGCCGGTCTCGATCGCGAGGCCGTACTGCGTATGGCCCATGCAGCGATTCGCGAACATGACCCAAAGATCGCTCGAGCGGCGCGAAACAATCAAACAAGTTGGCAAACCATAGACGACCTGCTCACCGCCATGGATAGGGGTGATGGTTCGAGTAAGCCGTCTATGGTGCGGGTACAGGGACTCTAACCCTGGGCCTCATCCTTGGCAAGGATGCGCTCTAACAGCTGAGCTACACCCGCACGCTCATAGAATTATACGGAAATTAATGGCTTTTTACAAGGGTTGGACTTGTTTAGGAACGAAAAAAACTGATACTCACGATCAGTTTTTTTCTTGGTGGCTCCTCCCAGACTCGAACTGGGGACACGTGGATCTTCAATCCACTGCTCTACCAACTGAGCTAAAGAGCCGCGGTAAACGCTTCATATATAATACAGGTGCCGGTGACTCTTTGCAAGGTGTTAAACCCGCGTGAATGCCTAGTTACTCTTTGGTATTCTTACCGCCTACAAGGACACTTCCAGCACCGCGGAGGGCGTCGATTAATTCGACTGGAAATAGCATCATTGTCTTTTGACTAGGTTCAGAACTAATACGTTCCAGCGTGCCAAGTGTGCGTAAGTTAAGGGCACCGGGAACTTTTGCAAAAATAGCAGCAGCATCAGCCAGGTTTTGGGCAGCCAACATTTCACCATTAGCACTAATAATATTAGCGCGACGTTCACGTTCGGCTTCGGCTTGCTTGGCCATTGCTCGTTTCATATCTTGGGGTAGTTCAATATTTTGAATACGGACAATTTCGATATCGACTCCCCACTGAGCTGTTTGTTTATCAACGATCTCTTTAATTTGAGTACTGATAGTTTCGCGTTGTGAAAGTAGGTCATCCAGTTCAACGTTACCCGTGACGTCACGCAGGGCTGCTTGGGCAAACTGACTTGTCGCGTAGGCATAGTTAGTTGTTTCAAGAACTGCTTTTTCAGGATCAACCACACGGATGTACACGACGGCATCAACTGCTGCAGTGACGTTATCTTTTGTAATAATTTCTTGCTTTGGCACATCAATCGGTGTCGAGCGAATATCAACCCGAATCATTTTCTGAAAAATAGGAATAACGATCCGAAGTCCTGGCTGTTTGATTCCCTTAAACTTACCAAGCGTTAGGATAACACCTCTTTGGTACTGATTAATAACTTTTAATCCGCTAAAAATAAAAATCGTAACAAAAATGATGACTGTCCATGTAAATAATCCCATATCAACTCCCTGTTTATAATCTTAGTATAACCTACTCGGCAACCTGGTAACTATGAACTGACTGCCAGATCAATTAATCGATCAATAAGTTCAACGTAGCCAATCCCAGCCTGCTCCCACAATTTTGGGTACATGCTGATATCAGTAAATCCAGGAATAGTATTTACTTCGTTCAAATATATCTGTTGGGTTTCTTTATCGATAAAAAAGTCGACGCGCGCCATACCACGACCACCTAGTAGGTGAAAGATTTGCCCCGCTTGTTGACGAAGCTGGTCGCTAATTTCACTGGCAATTTCAGCTGGTATCATTACCTCAGACGCACTTGTTTTATCATATTTTGATTCATAACTATAAAAAGTGCCTTCGGGTTTAATCTCGCCAACAACGCTCATCATTATATTTGGATAGTTACCGAGTACGCCAACTTCCAGTTCACGCGCATCAATTGCTTTTTCCATAAGAACAATTTCATCATGCTGGTGAGCATCTTTTAGCGCTGTATTGAGCTCGTCTTGTGAGGTAACTCTGTGGACACCGACTGAACTGCCAGCACTGTTTGGCTTCACGAATAATGTTGTACCTAAGTTTTTTGAAACAATTTCAAAGTCAGGCAATGGATCAGATGCATAATGTACTCCGAATGGAACGATATTAATGTGATTAGCCATAGCAATTTCTTTGGTAATGTATTTATTCATTGCTGCGGCGCTAGCCGTCATACTGCAGCCGACGATGGGAATATGCAATAGTTGGGCTAAAGCTTGAACGCTACCATCTTCCCCATTACGTCCGTGCAGGATCGGCAGAATGACGTCAGGCAAGATCGTGTCATCGGTACCTTCTACAGAAAAAGATTTTTGCCCGAGTAGCGGAAGCAGTCGTCGAGCAGTATCGGATTGCTTCGCTACAATGCTATCAACCAACCACCACTGGCCTAGTAAATCAATAAAAACATACAGTACCCTAAACTTGTCAGTGTCAATTGCTCGGCTAACATTAGCGGCTGATGCCAGGGACACTTCGTGTTCGCTTGATTCTCCACCAAATAGTAATAGTACAGTCTGCATGTCATTCAATTATAATAAAGATATGCAAAGAATACCACTTGCCGAAAGAATGCGTCCAGAAACTCTCAGCGAGGTTATTGGTCAAACTCATTTACTTGGTGATAAAGAAATCCTGAAACAGATCATTAAAAACCGCGAGCCAGTCAGTCTTATCTTGTGGGGTCCGCCAGGAAGTGGTAAAACAACTCTTGCTCGTATCATTGCGAGAGAAGTTAAAGCCGAGTTTATCGAAATTTCAGCTGTAACCAGTGGCAAAAAAGATGTTGAGCGCATTGTTGAGCACGCCCGTCAAAATTGGAACTTACAATTACGAACTATTCTATTTGTCGACGAGATCCATCGGTTTAACAAAGCCCAACAAGATGCTTTTTTACCACACGTTGAATCTGGTCTTATTACGCTGATTGGTGCAACCACTGAAAATCCTAGTTTTGAAGTAATTACGCCACTACTTAGCCGAACGCGTGTGCTCGTCCTAGAACCCCTCGATAAACCAGAAGTCATTACGATTTTAAAACGCGCAATCAAATTAGAAAAAGTTACCGCGCGGATTGACGCCAAATCAATTGATTACATCGCCGAACTTTCTGGTGGCGATGCGCGAGTTGCACTGGGAAATTTAGAGCTAGCTCTTAGCATGGCGCGAAACGTCACGGTTGCTATCGTCAAAACAGCCGCCCAAAAACGACTCCCCGGCTATGACAAAAAGGGTGACATGCATTATAACGTCATTTCGGCTTTTATAAAAAGTATGCGCGGCAGCAACGTTGATGCTACGCTATACTACCTGGCCCGCATGATTGATGCTGGTGAAGATCCGAAGTTTATTGCCAGGCGGCTGGTCATTTTCGCATCGGAGGATATCGGTCTGGCTGGCAATGGCGCTTTAGGTCTGGCCCTCCATGCGTTTCAAGCCGTTGAGCGTGTTGGCATGCCCGAATCAAGCTATATTTTATTCCATGTCGCAACCGCTCTTGCCAAAAGTAAAAAATCTCGACAAACGACCGATGCTATGCACCGAGCTCAATCACTCGCAAAACAATACTCTGATGCTCCAGTTCCACTACAGCTTCGTAACGCACCGACAAAACTAATGAAAGATTTACAGTACGGTCAAGGTTACGAGTGGCAAGCAAACTTCCAGCCTAACAAAGGCTTTTTGCCAGATGAACTAAAAGATCAAAAAATTTTCTAATTATTTTTAGAGGCTTGCCGCTTCATTGCTAAATAAACGCCATTAGTCCAACCGAACCCGTCTTGCAAAACATACTCACCACCACCACCTAGACCATCGCCGTCAACAACGTTATATTTCTCAACGAGTTTGTGCGATGTCGTATATACCTTTTCAACTAGTTCCATCCAACGTTTAGTGATTTTATCAGCGAGTTGATCGTAGCCATAACGGCGAAGTCCCTCAACGGCAATCCACTGTAGTGGCGCCCAGCCATTTGGACTGTCCCACTGCTGACCATTGCCATGCAACGTCGTCACGAGTCCACCAGGTTTCAAAAATTCTTCCTGTAGTTTTTTTACCACCGCTTCGGCTTGCTTTTTTGATGCAATACCGACGAACAATGGGAAGACGGCCGCTAAACTAAATGATGTTGTCGAATGGCCAAGATGAAAATTATAATCCATATAAAAGTTTTTGCTTGGACTCCATAAATATTGATTGATGGCTGCTTTACGTGCGGCAGCTCGTTTACGGAAACGACGAACGGTTACAGGGTGCAATAATGTATTGGTGGCGTCAGCGATTGTGTCCTCTAACGAATACAATAAACTATTTAAATCTATCGGAATGATATCTGCGGTATGAATAGTGTGAATATTATCAGCGTCCTTAAGCCAGCGTGAACTAAAATCCCAGCCTGATTCGGCTGCTGCCCGAAGGTGCAAAAACAGACGTGTCGGTATTTTCGTCTCTGAAATAGTAGCTGTTGCTGTATCCTCACGGAGTGATTCTGGTCGCGGTGTTACTTTGTTATCATAATACCGATTGAGTAATGCACCGGATGGCATCTGGGCAACTCGGCGATAAGCAAAATGCTCAGCGTCTTCCAATTTCCGAGACCCTTTCATCCAAAAACGATATTCGGCGAGTAATAATGGGAGATAATCTCGTAATACTTTTTTGCCTTTGTGGCTCGCCAGTAATTGTACCATCAAAGCAAAAAAAGGCGGTTGCGATCGACTCAGGAAATAGGTCCGGTTAGCTGTGGGGACAAAGCCATATTTCCGAATCATGTACGCACAGTTCTTAATCATGCCTTCTACTAGCGTCCACTTGCCTTCTGCCGCTAGCCCTACCATAATAAAATAACTATCCCAATAAAACTGCTCGCTGAAACGTCCACCAGGCACAATATAGGTATGCGGTAGTGCAATCAGTGATCCGCGGTCAATTCGATTACGTCGCTCTAAATAAGGCCACAAACGATC
>JAYVYE010000003.1:0-4743 GCA_043784545.1 Candidatus Microsaccharimonas sp. | reverse complement strand
ACTATCGTTGTTCGCTTTTGTCTGTACGGTATTATCTGCCAAGTCTTTTGTGATCGTACGAACATTCTTGCTCATATCTGCAAAAGCATTCGGGAGATTTTTCTTCGTTGGTGTATCGGAGCCGTTATACGAAAGTAGTTCAAAATTTGAGAGAGCGTGATTAGCTCCTTCCGCAACTATGTCCCGTAACGTCGCTTCATCGAACACTATTTGCTTCTTAGCCATTATTTGAAATGATAATAAAGGTGTAGTACAGCCGCGAAGCTATTATTAAAGAAATAATCCGCGTTGAAATCTAAAGTCAAATTCTTTGGATGAATGATAGGTAGTAATTCACTCGGAAACGTCGCTCCGATTGATAAGCCAAAAGTATTCGCATTGATCTTATTAGCGACACCAGCGTAATAATCAATCGCTTTTTCAGGAGTAATAATCACTCGGTTGGTCGTGCTATAATACACGGGATGAATTGGTGTACTATAGAATTCAAGATCACGGACTGTTCTAAATTCAGGGTCAATAATAGCTTTTAAGAAATAACTCCCTGAGTCATTCCATAGTACCGAACTATCATTGGGAAGTTTTACAATATCTGCTATACGCCACTGTATCGTATCATTGATCGCATAAGGAATAAATGTCGGACACGGACTAAGGGGGATAGTAACTACACCCCCCGTCCGATTACGTATTACATCGTCACGTTGTGAGCGGTTAAGAGATTCTGTTTGTGTTTCAGTAAGATCAACACCCCGAATCGTTTCTACACGAACTGGTGCGACCTGAATATCTTTTTGCTCGAAATGAATATCAGTGGAACCGACACCGTGACCGGAGCCTTTTTTAAATAAGGAATGGAAGGGATTGTAAATATCGTTCGCACACAAATAGAACGCCGCAACCATACCGACTGCAAGCGCGACAACTACTGTAACGAAGATTTTTAGTTTATTCATCGGCACTTTTTTAAAAGTGCCTTCCGCGTATAATGGACTTATAAAGAAACAAGAATCCGTGAAAACAGTTCACCCTAAGAAGTTACCGCGTTTTCACCAATCACTTCAAGCAATCCCCAAAATGTTACGATAAAATAGTCTAATTGGGGCATTCCATCCAAGTCCGTCGCGGCGGCTGTAAGAAGATGTTGCGTACCCGCCGCCGCTAACCAATTATTTAGCCACCAAGTAAACCGACACTTATTCGGATTTCCACCCGCTCCATTCGATACTGGATTCGTACCGACTTGCCACTGTTGATTATTATTTACTAAATTGAATCCCCATCCCTTCGCCTCTATACCAACAGGCTTATAGCGGCTCCCCCAAGTAATATCAATAAAATTATTCCCACCGCTTAACGTCGGAGCAACGGCGGAAGTAGCCAAAAATCCCTTATCAATATCAGTATAGCATTCTTTGTCTGAGAATGGGAAATTAGTTGAAAGTGTTTCCCAAGTAAATGTAGCAAAGTTACCAGCACTACGGGCAACTTTGAATCGACCCTCAACATATAATCTTCTATTCACGTTAGGAGATTCTAACGGTCTTTGTACAAGAAAGTCCGCGTTATCCTCTGACCAGAAACTATTTGCTAAACTATAATCTACACTACTATTATCTGTTCCGAGACTTGAACCGTGCTTAGAACTATTAACGGCAGTAAACCAATAGTCCGGCGTAGTACCAGATAGTCCCGTAATAAAACAGTTGCCCTTCTCTGTTCCTTTATAGTGGAATAATATCATTGAGTTCGTGCCATAAGCACTCGAAGCATCCGGTTCATACTGAGGTACAAAACCGTACTGAGCTACCCATTGATTATTTACGGCATCGAATGTTTCAAAGACCGCCACGCTGTTAAACGTTTTTCGTACCGTTCCCGCTGAATATAATTCTACTTTGCGAGTAGTCACACGGAAAGTATCATTCCACGTTGTAATAGAATTAGTAGTGCTGCTACTACCCGTGTTTGATGTTTGCGCACCACCCGAACCGGAAGTTGCCCCATCGTGAAAAGAAACGAGCGAAGCATTATCAAGTGAGTCGTAAGATAATTCGCCGTTTTTATCTATTGGCGACGCTTGCCATTCTGAAGAAGTAAGACAACCTATAAGAAAATTATACGAACGGTTGCCCATTCGATAATATACTTGTTCGCCACCTTCTTGCCATTTATCTTCATACTCCGCATCAGGATCGTCGGTATAAACTAATCCGAGAAAATCCCTAACATACATTTCTTTATTCGATACGAATTCGAGTTCTGCCTGACGAATAACATCGTACATCGAATTGAATTGAGACGGTGTTGCGTATATCGTACCGTCCGCTTTTACCGAACCGTGCCATACCAACGCCTGTAACGCATAATGTCCCGACCAGTCACTCGACGGGAAAGGCGCGTTCATATCACACCAATTATTCCAAGCCGATGGATAACGAGGGTTAGAATGAGGAGCATCAATATATTTTTCATATAGATACGCACCGGGTATCCATCCGAGTGGTTCGGATATACTCGCTGAAAATACTTTGGCATAACCACTGCTATTATCTTTGGTAATATCGTAACCATACGCTACGCTTGATTGCTCTAATAACCCTTTTCCGTTCGGAGCATCAAAAACTAAATTAGGAGCATAGACTCCGTTTCGTGTACCGTATTGGTGCGTTCTCCAACGTAGAGGCGGAATTTCTATCGGTGGTTGTTTTCCGTTCGGAGGACAAAGTAAATATCCTGAATCACCACGCTGTGTTACTTTTATGCAATCGGAAGCTATTTTACGCGGTTGTCTATTGAACTTCGTACCAGCACTCCACCCTTGTGGCAAACCGTTGCCTTGTTTCCACCGTGAAGTATATGCCATCGTTGGCATCCCAATATATTCTCCGTTTTGCGTAATAGGAAAATTTAATTTAAAAATAAATTGCCATAATACATCACGGACAAAAGCATCGAAACTATCATTACTTGTATAAGTAACAGGCGTGGTCATTAACATACTCGCCGTCCCGTTCGGAGTGTTACCCCTTCCCAATCCCGTGCTTTTATTCCACTTAGAATCTACTAAGTCAAAATCTTGTCTCCACCACTTTTTTACGATAAGTCCAGTATTAATAACACCGGGTATAGGGTCTCCCATAATATACGTACTAACATTCCCGACAGACCAGATTCCGTTTATTGATTCGTCGGAGTTGCCTTCGATCAATACTTCTTGTCCGTCAGTTAAACCGTTTTGGTTTTTATCTGCGAATAGTTCATTCTGATTATACGCATATCCAGAGTCGTTTGCATCCTTCATAAAATACACTGTGACACGAACAGCCCCATTACTATTCGTCTCACCACTTAGCTCAGTCTTAATAATCCCCATACCGCGAGGGTCAACGCCGAATATGATATTGTAATTTGTGATAAAATCCATATCTAACGTTCTACTCGATTCCTTGCAGTCGTACCCGTTATTCGTATTATTGAATACAGCGTTACCACCAGTTATCGTATGGTCGAACGTGCATAAATTGGTCGGGTCACATCCCGCAAATAAAGCAACTCTCTCGCAAATTGTTTTTAGTGATACACCAAACCAACCATTACGAAATGAATTGATCGGACAATTCCATACTGTAACAGTCGAACCTCCGCCAAGAAGAGCGTACTGAGATTGGGTTTCATTAGCACCCGGATTGATCGTACCAAACGATCTCCAACTATTGTAAGCCTGCGGAGTGAGATAATCCTGAGCACCGTGATCTTCATAATAACCGTGCGAACTTGTCCCGCCATCTGGTCTGATAAGCGCACGAACGATATTTTCTTTGTCATTTTTAACGCCGTCCGGATGTGAGTTCGGTTTTAATCCGATTCCTAAAAAACGCTCTTTCGAGTCTTGATCTGTTTTTACTTTTAACCCCGCAAAAAACGCTACGTTATTATGACTTGCTCTCGGATAACTGTCTGTATCAAATATCGTTAATGAAGGTTTGTCATCAATGTGATTCCAAACTAAGTCACGCATTTTATACTGACTAATACGATCATAGCACGGAGCGCACGTTAGATGAATCGTAGCAAGTCGTAAGAGTTGAGAAGGATTAGAGTCGTTACGAAGAAGTGTAAGCTGATCGGGGAAGTTATTTTTATTTATATCACCAACAAATAATACTTTTTGAAAAGTGTTCGGCACTCTAAATTCATTCGTAGCATAATCACTTACGTTCTCAGGGTCTCGATACAGTGTTACCCAACAGATATACGAAGTCTTTTCAGAATAATCATTAAAGATTAATTGGGATAATGTTTTTCCATAAGGAAAAAGACTTACCCAATCAATCGTATCTCCCCTCACTGTTCCTGAGTACCCTTCCTTATCGTTAAAATCGAAAGAGTATTTAGCGGTACGAATTCCAGCGAGTTCATCAATTTTTGAATAATCTATATCACCGTTCGTTTTGATTATATCGCTGTTATTTTTACTGTCAAGATGAATTGTATCATCGGGGAAATAAGATTCCCAGATATACGCCCAAAGCGATTAGCCACTCGAGCCCGACAAGCCCACGCTGAAGGCGATGCCGCTAGGCAACTCGGCATCCTGATCGTGAAAAACGGGATCCCGACATCAAGGCTCGTCGCACCGAGGCGAAGCCGCGGTGCGGCGATTGCTCGGGGCGCACGAGTGGAAGTTCACCAAGCCCGACTTGGTCGATTTGCTACGACGCCTGTAGGCGAAGCACCGAG
>JAYVYE010000002.1:0-19886 GCA_043784545.1 Candidatus Microsaccharimonas sp. | reverse complement strand
ACATCAGGCAGGGCGCGGTCGATAATCACGCTCATTGAATAACGAAGGAAGCTGTCTTCCATGACGTTCTCGACGGTTAAGTTTTCAACGATACGGGAGTGCGTTTGTGGCGGCGCAATGATTTCACCATCAGCTGAGGCGTCATCAATGAGTTCGTTGTTTTCGATTATTTCGTCTTCCATGATTAAATATCCAGATCGGCAATATTAAGTGACTTAGCGCGGCTTTGGATAAAGCTTTTGCGGAGGTCAACTTGATCACCCATTAACTTTGTAAAAATTGCATCACTTTTCTCGGCGTCTTCGACTCGTACCTGAATTAGCACCCGGTTTTCTGGGTTCATAGTAGTGTCCCACAGTTGTTCCGCGTCCATCTCACCAAGTCCCTTATAGCGTTGGAGCATCGTGATGCCGGCCTGCTTGGTCAAATCGGCTGTCGGGTCGACATTGATACCTTTTTCTTTACGCTCAGTAATCATACGAGCGATAATAGAATCTCGTTCATCATCACTGTAAGCATATTCTTTTTTAGTCCCTTGTCGTAATAAGAACAACGGTGGTTTTGCTAGATAGACATAGCCGCCATCAATGACTTCACGCATATACCTGAACAAGAAGGTCAGCAGCAATGTCGAGATGTGGCTTCCGTCGACGTCGGCGTCGGTCATAATCACAATACGGTGATAGCGCAGACCACTGATGTCGAATTGGTCACTGATACCGACGCCCAGTGCTTTAATAAGACTGACGATTTCGTTGTTACCAAGCATTCGATCAAGGCGTGCTCGTTCGGTGTTTAGGACCTTACCACGTAGTGGCAAAATTGCCTGGGTTCGGCTGTCACGACCAGATTTAGCTGATCCACCAGCCGAGTCACCCTCAACAATGTAAATTTCTGACTCTGAAGGGTCTTTACTTGAACAATCAGATAATTTACCAGGCAAGCTAAGGCCATCAAGGGCACCTTTACGGATAACGTTATCACGGGCAGCACGAGCCGCTTTGCGGGCGCGGGCAGCTAGTAGGGCTTTACCAACGATTTTCTTAGCGACATTTGGGTTTTCATCTAGATAGTAAGAGAAGTACTCGCTCATGACTTGCTCTACGTAACGACGAACTTCCGGATTACCGAGCTTGTTCTTGGTTTGACCTTCGAATTGAGGGTCGGGCATCTTGACGAGGATAATCGCGGTCAGTCCTTCACGGATATCATCGCCAGTTAGATTATCTTCTTTTTCTTTTAGTAGGCTACTTTTTCGAGCGTACTCATTAATGACGCGGGTTAAGGCGCTGCGGAAACCAATTAAGTGCGTTCCCCCATCAGGCGTCAGGACATTGTTGGCAAAAGGTTTTACTAATTCGACGAAGGTCTCGTTGTACTGGACGGCGATTTCAACCATGGTGTCCTCGACCATTTTTTCGACGTAAAAAATACTATCAGTGGTGACATCTTTGCCGATATTAAGGTGTTTGACGTAGCTTTGGATACCACCCTCAAAGTAGAAAGCGGATCGTTTGCCTGTTCGGTTATCAGCAACCGACACATAAACGCCTTTTGTGAGGTACGCTTGGTGTCGGATATAGTCGACGACCCAGTCGTAATCAAATTCAACTGTTTCTTTAAAGATCGTCGGGTCTGGGTAGAAGGTAATCGTTGTTCCGTTTTTGCGGTCAGTCTTACCAATCTTTTTGAAAGGGACTTTCGTAGCACCACGTTCGAATTCAATACTATATAACTGACCTTCTTTGACGACTTCAGCGATTAGGGTTGTCGAAAGAGCATTCACAACGCTAGAGCCAACGCCGTGCAGTCCAGACGAGACTTTGTAGCCGCCGCCGCCGAACTTACCACCAGCGTGCAATACAGTCAGCACTGTTTCCAGGCTGCTGAGTCCAGTTTTTGGGTGCTTGTCGATTGGAATACCGCGTCCATCATCTGAAACGGTCATACCACCGTCGGCTAATATGATAATTTCTACCTTTGTAGCGTAGCCGGCGATTGCTTCATCGATAGAGTTATCGGCGATTTCCTTAATAAGGTGGTGCACGCCATCGAAGCCAGTGCTTCCGATGTACATCCCCGGGCGCTTGCGAACTGGTTCAAGGCCTTCAAGGACCTGAATTTGCGAACCATCATACGATTTGTCTGTTTTTTGCTGAACCACGATTAGTAACCTCTATTTCCCCTAATGACTGACTTAGTCTGAATTTTTTTCGGCCGCTTCGGATGAATGATTTGGTCGTTTGACTACGACTATTATAACGGAAAAGATGTGTTCACTCAAGTCCCATACATTATATACAGAAGGGTATTGCACTGAACACAATTCTTATGCTAATCTGGTGCATAAGAGGTAATTTCTCATAATTACAAAGAAACAAAAAAACGAGACAAAAACATGTTTAGAAAAATAGTATCGAACCTGTCTTTTAGCCCCGCATTAGTCGGGCAACTTGGTTTTTATGCCAAGCGTTTAAGGAAAGAACAAGCTACCAGGCGACTGGGATTAGTCTTTGTCGCACTCGCTCTTGTCGTGCAAAGCCTAGTAGTCTTCCAGCCACCGGAATCAGCCAATGCAGCCAGTACCAATGACTTTGTTACTGGTGGTCTTGGCCTTGGTTCAAGCCGCTCTATCAACAATTTCCTGGCGCCGTATGATCAAAACGCTAATCATTTGCGTGAAATCATGGATTACATGGGTATTAGTCGTGCCGAGATTACTGGCTCACAGTTTAGTTCGTTTACGGCAGCTTCTCACCTATCGTGGGGTCACAACCCGGTTCACTCTTACGAACAAGGCGAACGAACAACTACAATTTTAAATAGTAGCTTTCAACCTGTCACAACAATCTATAGTCGTCCGCTATCAATTAGTTTCGGACCAAAAGATAAAATCTATGGCTGGATCGGTCACTCGAACCGTGTTGGCTGGTTCGCTATTATGCAAGCCTGTGGAAACCTTGTCACCAATATCGTTCCGCCAATTCCAACGCCCCCACCGCCCGTGACTCCACCAGTCAAACCACCGGTAACGCCGCCGGTTGTATTACCGCCAGCTAACATCATCTTTTCAAAGACCACCGCTAATATATCCCAGGGCAATGTGAGCGCAACCACAGTCGCTGCCAAAGAAAACGACAAGATCAGCTTTACGTTAAATCTTGAAAATACTGGCGGTACTGCCAAGGTCACGCCTATAAAGGATAACCTTAATGATGTGCTCGACTACTCGACTCTGATCGATAACGGTGGTGGAAGTTTTGATCAAAGCAACCAAGTGTTATCCTGGCCTGACGTTATTTTGAAACCAGGCGAAAAACAGGCTCGTACCTTCGCAGTGCAAGTCTTATCGACAATCCCAGCAACCCCTACCGGACAAAGCAACCCCGACTCATATAACTGTGTGATGGATAATGTTTTTGGTAATGGTAACGGGGTAACGATTCCCGTCACTTGTGCCCCTCCAAAAGTAATTGAAAAAGTCACCACCGAACTACCGCACACCGGTCCAACTGAAAACATGATTTTTGCTGGTGCCGTACTGGCAGTAGTCACCTACTTCTTTCTGCGCTCAAAACAACTTGGTAAAGAAGTGCGCTTGATCCGTCGTGATCTAAACGCTGGAACAATTTAAGGAAGTATCTATGAGTAACCCTGAACAACAATTACCAGGTCCAGAAAGCAGCGTTGAGGCACCGAAAGCTTCGGCTGAACAGTACGAAACAATCGGTGAAAAACTTAAAAACGGTGCCGAACGTGCCGGCGAGAAACTAGAAAGCGGTGAACGAAAGGCTGAAAAAGCCCGGGTTGAAGCCCTCGAGTCTGCCATCAGCGTTGAAAAAGGTGGTGCTGAAAAAACACGTGGCCCTAAAGAAGGTCCCGTCGTCGCTCGTCGTCGTGGTGGTATCAGTCAAAAAGAAAAGGCCGCCAGTTTTAAAAAGCACATGGTTCATGTTCAAGCTGAATTACCCGCGCCGCAACGAGCTTTTAGTAAGCTGATCCACTCGCCTGTTATCGAAAAGGCCAGTGAGTTCCTCGGTGGTACGGTTGCTCGTCCAAACGCCATTCTTTCTGGCGCGGTCGTGGCATTCTTCTTGGTACTAGCCGTCTATTTGGTGGCCAAACACTTTGGCTACGTTCTGTCAGGTTTTGAAACTATCGGTGCTTTTATTGTTGGCTGGGTCATCGGAGTATTGTACGATTACATCCGCGCTTTAATGACTGGTAAAAGTTCTTAACGATAGCGATATAATAAAAAATCCCCCTTCACCGGGGGCTTTTTTATTAGCGTAATTTAATGTGTATCTCACTCGGCTGATTGTCGCCTGGTTCGCGGATGTGTAATTTATTGGGGTCAGCGACTGGAAGCGGTACGGGAATGGGTTCTGGCGCCCGCGTAGGCTTTGGCTCGGCTGGCTTTGGTTCCAACAATACGTTTGGTACAGATGCTACCGTTGGTGCACTGGCCGTTGGTGAACTGGCCGTTGGTCCAAAAGCCGGGTTGACCGTTGGCATAGTCGGACCACTAGTGGCGGTGATCTGCTGACGTTTAGCAAGCCACTCATCAAGGAACGATGAGCCGGCAGCGACTGAAGCACCGGGCGTAGTAACGGCACCGACGGGTGCAACATTTTGTAGGGCGGCCATACGATCTTGTTGGGCTTGTTTTAGTTGATCCATCTTGAGTTTCTTGGCAGCGTCACCAGCACCAAGGCGAGCGAAGATATCACGCTCAACCTCAGCTCTTGGACGGCCGTATTTGGCCGCTGATAACTTTTTGAGCGCGTCCCGAAGCTGTGGGTTGCTTTGGCCCATTGCAGGCACAAGCGACATACTAAAGGCCGCTGACGGCACGTTATTAATCATGACTGAGGCAATCGTTTTAAAGTTTGGCAGCCTGGTTAAATCTTCGGCGTCAAAGGTTGGTGTAAACTTTTTCACTAATATTTCAGCATCGGTGATACCAATACGTCCGCTAATGACCGTTCCAATGTTACCAATGATGGCTTCGCGGATCTTGTCGGTCAGCTGAGTCATGAACTGGTTGGCTAGAATCAGGCTGAGGCGGTACTTGCGTGCCTCAGATAAAATGCTTTCAAAACTGTCAGTAGCAAAGTTCTGAAACTCATCAACGTACAACGAAAAGTCTTCACGTTCATTTTCTGGAATATCAGCCCGGCCCATGGCAGCAGCTTGGAACTTCATCACAAAGATCATACCTAATAGCTGTGAGTTCAACTCCCCTGTTCGGCCTTTTGAAAGATTGACTAACAGGATTTTCTTGGTATCCATAATTTCACGCAGGTTAAAGCCGCTTTTGGTCTGGCCGATAATGTTACGCATCATCTCGTTCGACAAGAAGGCTCCAAACTTCGAAACGAACCAGCCCAGGACCTCTGATTTATTAGCTTCGCTGGTTTGGGCCATTTCCTTGTTCCAGAAATCGAGTACTGTGCGGTCGGTGACATGCTTTAGCTTTTCGTCGGTAAATGATTGGTCATTAAAGACCTGCGGCACATCGATAAAGGTCGAACCGGTCTCGGTGTCACTCATGATCGTCAACGCGGCGTTGCGGAACCAGTGTTCATAACGTGGGCCAATAATGCCGGTGTGGCCCGGGTCATATAGTTTATACAGCATGGCGATTGACTCTTGGATCAAGAAGTCACGTTGGTCTTGGTTTTCGAACTCAAACAAATTTAGGCCAATCGGCATTTCCATATCGCCTGGGCTAAAGTAAATAACATCTTCGACGCGCTCTTTCGGCACCATGCCTAGTAGCTCCTCAGCCGAGTCACCATGTGGGTCAATGAACGCAAAACCCTTACCGTCCATCATGTCCTGGAAAGCTAGATTCTCCATAAGCTTGGACTTACCTGTTCCAGTTTGCCCAATAATATAAGTGTGGCGTCGACGATCATTAGCCGAAAGCCGGATTGGTTTTTTAGTACCACGGAATTCATTGGTTCCCAGCAGGAAACCTTCATCCATCAACTGAGTTGGACCATCGACCTGTTTGTCCATTTGACGGGTTACTTGTGAGGTTGGGATTGAACCTTGGTCTGGCAGGTGAAAAATTGTCGCTAGCTCAACTGTATTCAGGATATTATTATTTACTTCTTGTGGGAAGAACCGGAAAATATAGGCCGTGACAAATTCTTCAATGTTCTTACTGACCGTAAACTTAAAACCATTGTTAGAAGTCGAATTGAACAATGAAAAAGCTGATACCACACTATTCAGCATGGCCTGTGATTTTCCGGCTGTGTTCGAAGACGTCACGACCCGAATCAGCGTTTCGTAGCCTGGGTACCGGGTTTTGTCTTCAATTGAATCAACGGCCGCTTGTTCGAGTGAACTCAGCTGTTTGTCTTCGGGTTTTTTCTCGGCTGTTTCGGGTGGTTTCCACAAAGCCTCCATCAAGCCGCGCATCGAGGCAGCACCAAAACCTGATTTGACACCTTTATTTTTCTTGATGCTTTCTGCCGTGGCAACAGAACTTTTGTTCCAACCAACGTAGGCTGGACGAATTAAAATCTGAATACCGATACCGTCTTCTTTGCTGGCAGATGACAAGGCGTTTAGCATCGAACGCGCTGCATCTCGTTTAGATTCTTGGAAAGTCGCAATCGGGTAAGCAAAATTTTTCTTGAGTGTGAACTCACCGCCGATTGTACTGCTCATTTTGCCAGCTGGGTTAAAAATGTTGCGCTCCGAGACTTCTTCCAGGCGAGCCGATGGATAGGCAGCGGCAACTGCTTGCGTAATGACATCGATCATAACGATTGGAACCACAACGTAGTAATGTACTAAGCCTTCGTGGGCGACAACTTCGAATGAGACATGGCGCTGTCCATAAATACGGCTTTTGAAACCTTTGGTCGCGGTGCTGGCGATAATGTTATACATTACTTGGGCTTGTGAAAGGACTTCTTCGGTGACATCACGTTCATCGCGACCATTACCTTCTAGGTCATCGCTGACTGGTGGAATATGAATATAGAGTGGCACCATCTTGAGGCCACGTTCGTAATTTTTAGCTTCACGCAAGATACGGCGGTATTGATAGAAGACAAAGCCAAGGATACCTGCGACCAGCAGGACAATCACCAGAGTGGTAATGACATAACCTAACACCTTTTCTTCCTCCTTCCCGGCTAGCTAATCGCTAGAGCCGAGTTCCTTGCTATATCGTTTTTGCAAATATGCTTTTTGAAGTTCATTAACGCGGCTTGATCGAGCAAACGGATCGTCTTTCGTTTCACCAATAATTTTTTTGGCCTTATCGACCCATTCTTTTTCAATCACATCTTCATCGGCGGCAATCAGTGGACTGTCACTAGCCGGCGTAACAACGGCCGCTGGATCAACCGCGATTGCTGGTGGCATCGCTGGGAAACCAGTCGCAGCGGCATCGGCGGCGATGGCACTGGCTTCGGCGGTCTGTTCGAAACGCTCGGCGCCACTGTCTATACCACTTTCAGGACTTGGTAGCACTGGAATACGCTCCCCATTTAGGGTGACCTCCACTGGTACTTGTTCTGGCCCATTCGGGCCCCGAGAGTTTTCGGGCTGCATATCTGTCATTATAGCATAACGACCATGGCGAAATGGTGATAGTTTTTACTACATTCGCTTCGTAATATAGACGCAGCCGATGACCTCAAATACTACCACCAAAAGAAATTCATAGATGCCAATTGCGCCGACTGACTGCAGCCCGATCAACAGTACTGGCGCAGCAGCCAGCACCGTCGAATAGTAGTATGCGCGGCGAAATGGCAGCACCTGTACCGGACGACGTAGCGTAAATCCAGCCGAGGCGTAGACAATAATGCGGCTGATACCAGACAAAAAAAAGCTTATCAGACCAACTGAGGTCAAATAAGCTGAAATAAAAATCAGCAGAAGCCCAAAGGGCCCTGCTGATGCGGGAGTCGTTGTGACGACCATAAATGCTAATAAGCAGAGGCTTACGATTGTAATAAATGCGATAACTCTTTGTAACATAGTACTTGCTACTATACGTGAACCGTAAGAGTTTTTAAACAGGGTGCCCGAGCGATACACATATATGTTCGATGTTGCAGCAAACGCCGCAGTAAATAATAAAAGGGCGTGTGAACGAGGAACAGTGTATCGCTACAGACTTTCTGACCGCTCCCGAAATATCGGGGGCAACCGTGTGCTCATTTGACCGTGTTCCACGATACGCCTAGAGTCGACACTGTTTTTCTTCGTAGGAGAAACAAGGTGTTACTAGACGTATCGGTACTTACTATCAAACGCCTTTCGGCGGAGCATCGGCAACGCGAACAAGTATAAAAAGAATCAAAGTGTGTACAAAACGTACGAAGGTGCGAGCTTCAGTATCACTACTGATGCTAAAGATTCTATCCATCCTTTTCAGCGTTAACGTTGCCAATTGTCCGTCGAACTGGTTCTACGTTAAATGTAGATGTCAGATCGATCCGATTGGATCATTGATGTAAAGACTAAATTGTTAAGGTGTGGTGCTTGTATGACTGAACTTCTCTGCGCTTGAATTTGAACTGAACTTTTTTGGTACGTTGCTTTTTGTGTTTGTAAAAGCTTGTTCTTAATCTAGCATAAACAGTTTAATGCGTCAATAGTATGTAGCCTAATTATATATGTAATATATACATCAGTAACAATTATACGGCTACTTTCAAACCGTTATATGGGTATTCGTTGTGCAAGATACATCGTTGTGTAATAACGCGCTACATTTTAAACAAAATCTTATTACTGTCGGTTGTTGGATTCGCTACGGCCTTATTAAACTTACGCCGTCAGCCCCTGCCTTTCAGTCTGTACCCAGCACCGACCAGGCATTACGGTCCAGTTCGGCTAATCACTTTTTTCGCCCTATGGTTTTAATGCACCGGACTTCATTCAAGCCGTGTACTCAAACGTAGCCACGGAGTATTCACGTACCCAGGAACATAGCCAAGTTGTTTGCTAGGTTCCTGGCTTGCAGCAGCATTACGATTTTCTTTACACGATGTCCGAAATCTTAGCTGTACATTGAAGCTACTTCGCTGGCTATAGTCCGTGCATAACCAGCCCCCTGCAGTAACGACGCTTCCTTTTGCCGATGGATATGTTTTAGTGCGCACTTCGCCGTTTATTTCTTTGTGCCTACCTGGTTCATGACCTGGTATGTAGTGTGCCGGCCTGATGTTCAGACACTAGGCTCAAAATAAGGCCTATATACGTAGTATATTTTACTTAAATAATCTTCAATAAAGTCATTGACACAAGCGCTTTCAGACCCTATTATAGGGGTAGCTCCTGAATAAATAAATTATACAGGGCCAAAAACAAAAAGCTATTAAAAAAACTCCACGAAAATCACCGTTCCTCGCAGGCGGTGATTTTTATTTGACCTTATATTCCCCTTTTACCCATACATTGCCCTAATAAAAATCACCCAGGAGCTGGGTGATATAAATGATTGTGGTGGAGCTGCCGGGTACTGCCCCCGGGTCCGAAAGGTAACCTGCTATTCGTCTACAAGTGTAGTCTTAATTGATTGTTACGTTCTATCCAGCCTCAAATAAAGACAAAAATGACTGGAAGATCGCGCTGTAAAGTGTTCCGGTTAGCCACAGCTGCCTGACTAAGGGGTAAGAAACATACTTATAACACCGTATTCTCTATGTTTCCTTGAGAATAATCGATGGCTTAGGTTTTTAGGCGAAAGCTGGCGCTTGGAATGCAAATGCACTCCTCAGCTTAGCAAATGTGTTTGCAATTAAATTGTGCACGTAACGTGTGCATTCGACTTGCAAAATAGCCTGTTAAAGTCCTCTCGTCGAAGCTATGTCAGCCCCACGAACTTCTTAACTATAGCACTTTTACTCTTGATTTACCATCCTAGCTTAAATTAAACTGAGAGAATGATAGCTCGAGTGGGAACTGTGGCATTGATTGGCTTCGAAGGGGCCCTTGTTGAGGTGGAAACTGACATCAAACAAGGGTTACCAGCCATGCATATTGTTGGGATGGGTAATAAAGCCGTCGACGAGGCACGCGAACGCGTCAGAAGCGCCCTTAGTAACTCCTTGTTAGATTTTCCTGCCCGTAAGGTGATCGTGAACCTGGCCCCAGCCGAGCTTCCCAAAGATGGCGCGCATTTCGATCTGCCAATCGCCCTTTCAATACTGGTTGCTAGTGGTCAGTTGCGAGCTTCGCAGGTGGCAGGTGCCGTTTTTGCCGGTGAATTATCGCTCAGTGGTGAACTTCGTCCGATCAGGGGTGCGATTACCATCGCCGAGGTTGCCTATACAGCTGGCTACACCAAAGTATTCGTTCCAAAAATAAATGCACCCCAAGCCGCGCTGATTGAAGCAGTCGAAGTCATCGGTGTCTCTACTCTTAGCGAACTATTCCTGCACCTCAAACACGAAATTACCATCAACCCAACCCAGCAGGAAATATCGGGGGTAACTCCAACTTTCGATCTGACTATCGACGATATTTACGGTCAAGACCAAGCAAAACGAGCCTTGCTTATTGCCGCAGCCGGCCGCCATAACATTTTATTGTGCGGTCCACCGGGTGCAGGCAAAACAATGCTGGCCAAATCTCTGATGAGCCTACTACCACCACTGACAAAAACCGAAAGTCTGACTGTCACCAAGATCCATGGTATTGCTGGGGCCTTGCAGCACATTATCACCACTCGCCCCTTTCGATCGCCCCATCATACCACCAGTCCAATAGCCCTAATCGGTGGTGGTACCAAACCGCGGCCCGGTGAAATTAGTTTGGCCCATCTAGGGGTATTATTCCTAGATGAATTACCCGAATACCCTCGAGCTGTCTTAGAAGCTTTACGCCAACCGTTAGAAGACCGAACTATTTCGATTAGTCGAGCTAACGGTCGCATTACTTACCCAGCAGATTTCATGCTAATTGCCACTATGAACCCCTGCCCATGTGGATACTATGGCAATGAAGGCAAGGAATGCAGCTGTAGTTCGACCCAAATTATGGCCTACCACAAGCGATTATCTGGTCCCCTACTGGACCGGATCGACCTGATTGTAAACGTCTCAAAGGTATCTCATAAAATATTTTTGGATATGAAACCGTTGCAAGAAAAGCAACAGCCTATACTATTTGAACACATAATGAGTGCACAGGCTGAACAACTAAGGCATTATAATAATTGCAAAATATACAACGCTTCGTTATCTTATAAAGACATAAAAGAACATGTAAAACTATCTCCTGGAGCGCACCAACTTCTGTTGACTGCATCCCAAGCATTAGACCTAACTGCCCGTAGCTATTTCAAGGTTATTAAAGTCGCTCAAACGATTGCCGACCTAGCTGGTGGAGGCACAGTCCAGGCTCATCATATCGCCGAAGCACTCCAGTTTCGAGGTACCCCCGACGCGCACTGATGCTACCCCTTGTTTTACCTTAGTTTTTTTGGTAGAATAGTTGCTGAGTAACACGCTAGAGAAACTGTGCTCACAATCTTAGTTGCTTTTAGCACTAGATGTAATAGAGGAAATAAGGAGTAATTATCAGTCAGTCAACACGTATTAACGAAGCAATTCGGGCACCTGAACTGCGCGTTATCGGAGAATCCGGTGAACAACTTGGCATTTTAAGTCGCGGTGACGCGCTGAAAATGGCCGAAGAAGCTGGTCTTGACTTGGTTGAAATTTCTCCTAATGCCGCTCCGCCTGTTGCAAAGATCGTCGACTGGGGTAAATACCAGTACCAAAAGATGAAGGAAGCTCAAAAAAGCCGCCGTAGCAACAAGCAGGGTGAACTCAAACAAATGCGTTTCGGGATGAAGATCGGACAGGGTGACCTAGAGATCAAACTTCGAAAAGTACGCGAGTTCTTGGCAGAGGGCCACAAAGTCCGTCTCCAAATCTTTTTCCGTGGTCGTGAAAACGCCCACCGCGATTTAGGCTACGAGATGGTCAAACGGATCGCCACTCTGTTAGAAAATGACGCAATTCTCGAGCATGAGCCACAAATGGCTGGACGCAACCTCAGCGTTGTAATAAGGAGTAAATAATGCCAAAAATGAAGACCCACAAAGGTACCGCCAAGCGAATTAAAATTACCAGCACTGGTAAGCTTACTCGCCGCCGCGCTTTTGGAGCCCACCTTCTTGCAAAGAAGAGTAAAGGCCGCAAACGAAGGATCAATACGACAGCTCTCGTAACTGGTCACACCGCCCGAAATATTAAACGAGCTTTAGGAATTTAATTATGCGAGTAAAAAGAGGCGTCACGGCGCGAGCACGACACAAAAAGATTCTCAAAGCTGCCAAAGGTATGCAGCACAACCGTACACGGAGCTTCCGTCTTGCCAAGCAAGCCGTTACCCGTGCACTGGAGTACGCCTACCGCGACCGACGTAACCGAAAGCGTGATCTTCGTGGTCTTTGGATCACCCGTATCAACGCTGCGGCACGTGCCGAAGGTACAACCTACGGCAAGTTCATCGCTGCGCTTAAGGCTGCAAAGATTGAACTGGACCGTAAGGTACTAGCCGAGCTAGCCGTTAACGAGCCAGCGGCATTTACGGCTATCGTTAAAGCAACAACAAAGTAGTCTCTACTACCTCGTCTAGAAACGCTGAGGAAATTAAAAGAACACCCGCACAGGGTGTTCTTTTAACTATAACGTAGGATTGCTATACTAACACGTAATGCTTCCAGAATATTTTGCGATCATTGGTGCCGTCATTGCTTCCGGAGGTGGTCTTTATTATTTATATGAAACTATCAAAGGAACTGCGCAACCCAATCGCGTAACGTGGCTACTATGGGGAGTCCTTCCAATGATTACATTCATTGCGCAAAGGGTCCAAGGTGTTGAAGGACTATCTTGGCCGAGTTTCGTCGCCGGATTCACGCCATTCCTCGTTGTTGCAGCCTCATTCCTGAACAAAAAAGCCTATTGGAAGACACAACCACTCGATTACACATTGATGGGTTCGGCAATTATTGGAATTATCTTATGGATCGTGACAAAAGAACCTAATCTTGCGATACTTTTTACGATTCTGGCCGATCTACTTGCAAGCATACCTACCATTCTTAAGTCATTCAGACATCCAGAGACAGAAAGCTGGATCGCCTATGCCATTAGTACATTCGGATTCGGTATTGCGGTACTCTCAATACATAGCTTTAACTTTCAAAACAGCGCATTCGTTATTTATCTGTTCTGGGTTCAAGCAATCCTGACAGTATTAACAATTCGAGCACCACTAAGACAACGCGCTTCCTGAGACTTTTCTTTAGAAAAAAATGAGGGCAAGCTCAATTAAAAATAACACCGCATGGTGTTATTTTTAATTGAGTAGTCCGCCTGTAAGCCGGGTTTTGTCGAGGACGACCATCTATCTAGCCCTACGATTGCTCATAGGATCAAGCGGGTAGCGACCAACGGACGGATAGCCCTTTATGTTGATCTCCTTGCAGCTGACAGGGTTTACCTTCTCCATATGTCACCATATGACGCTGTGGGCTCTTACCCCACTCATTTCACCCTTACCTACTTGCGTAGGCGGTTTTGTTTCTGTGGCACTTTCCCTAGGGTTACCCCCGGTTGCCGTTAACAACTGTCATTATCCTACGCTGCCCGGACTTTCCTCTTGTTTTTAAGGCAAGCGGCCGTCTAGCGAACTACCTGTTACAAAGTATACACTACGCTGGTACTTTTATCTGTGCCTGTGCGTGGGCATCTAGGGTTTTGTTGACCATGCCATCAGCCAGTTGGTTGAATTCACGGGCCACATGGTTAAAGGTTACTTTATCAAAACTCTTCATCAGTTCCCGGATTCGCTCGTGGATCGGCCACAACTCTCGGTTCTTAATTTTGTAAAAACCCTTCATTTGGTTCACGACCAACATACTATCGATTTTAAAGTCGACTCGTTTATATTTCAGCTCTAAAGCTTTCTCAAGTCCAATCCGAACGCCCTGGTATTCAGCCTGATTGTTGGTCGTAATACCAATATATTCTCCACCCTCGGCAATGACGGTTTGAGTATAATCCAACATAACAAAGCCAGCCGCTGAAGGACCAGGATTACCACGTGATCCCCCATCCGAAAAAATTGTAACCGTATCAGAAGATGTATTTTTTGCACCAGAAGCCTTGATGGTCTTAAAGCTCGAATCTGTTATTTCCTCTTGTTGCACAATCCCCAGCAGTAACTGTGTCAAATCAGTTATGTTATCCTGTTGAAAATTAAACATCGGGTGCCATAGGTACTTATTGTAGTTCCCGCTGAGTTTGATCGGGTGGTTACTTTGGGCCGGTGTTACCAAATAGACAATAACAGCGTACTGAATGCCACGATCATCGTGGTCAATATAGGTCACCGCATCGAACAGTTGGGATGACTTAATGTGTAATCCAACGTCATCGTGCAGGTAACGGCGCAGCGCATCTTCTGGTTGCTCGTTGTAGGCTAGCTTGCCGCCTGGTAGCTCAAATTTCCCTAGGATTGTTGGCCGCCCATTAGCCCGCCGTAGAACTAATGCCTTACCGCCGTCGTTGATAATCGCTCGAACTGATAATCTTTGTTTCATGTTTATTGTGGTAATCCGCTTATGTCTATTATTGTAGCATACGAAAAAGCTCACGAAATGCGTGAGCTTTGGGCTAGTTTCAACTATGTGCCCGGGGGAAACAGTAAGCGTTATGATATTCCCCGCTTATAGTGCAAAGGTGGTTGGCCTCAGCCTATCTCCACAGAGATAAGCAATTTGACTTCCCTATCGTATGATATCGGAAAATCATATGCACTTACAGTTTTGTGTCCCCTAAGGCACTTCTTATTATACACCTGGCTACCTGAAGATAACATTAAATAGGCTAAGGAAAAATCGCATAATTGTGACAATAAAAGTCCCAATCTGGCTACTAAATAGTAGCACGATCGCAAAGACGAAAATAATACCATAACGTTCAATTACCCGCATACCTGTTCGGACAAATTCTGGTGCGAGTGCATATAAAACTCGTGATCCATCTAGCGGCGGAATTGGGATGCTGTTAAAGATAAAGAAACCGAGGTTCACGGTGTAAGCCGTAATCAATATTTCTCCAGCCAGCGTAGATATTGGTGGCGCGCCAAGAGTCGCCCAAATACCAAAGGTGATAAAAGCCAGCACAAGGTTCGTCAGTGGCCCACCCATAGCTACCAAGGCCGCTCCCCAATCGCCTCCCCTGACCCGATCAGGGTTAAAGGGTACCGGTTTAGCTCCACCGAAAATAGGCGCACCAATCAGGGCGAGCCCCAATGGTAAAATGATCGTCAGGAATGGGTCGATGTGCTTTAGGGGGTTGAGCGTTAGCCGACCCTCTCGTTTGGCAGTATCATCACCCAGCCAATAGCCGACGTAGGCGTGCATCGCTTCGTGCAAGGTCATAGAAAGCAGGATTATCCCGATGACAATTATGATGTATATAATTAAATCCACTTCCACTAGTATAACAGCTTGACTCTCGGTGTTAAAAGAGGTAAAATAAATAACATTGTCTAAGAAGAATTAAAGAAAAAAGGAAATGTCATGGTAGCACGCTGCGAACTTACTGGTAAAGGAAAGCAATTCGGCAACAACGTTAGCTTCTCTTTGCGTCGCACGAACCGCGTTTTCAAACCTAATCTTCAAAAGAAAACTTTTATGTTTGAAGGTGAAAAAATCACTATGGTTCTTTCAACCCAAGCTATTCGTACTTTGAAGAAAAAAGGTATTCTTTCCAAGAACGGCATCTCAGCCTAAAGCTTCGCTCTTTAAAAAACCTCCCTGAATCGGGAGGTTTTTTATTTCCCCTGTTTGGGGGCAGCGTGACTATAGCCTTAGCTGCGCGTTACTTGGACGATTGTTAAAATGGATGGAAGAGCAGCGGTTTGTTTCAACTTAAACTTTGGTGTTTCTTCGACAGGTCCGCCTAATTCTTTCACAAACATCTCAAGTGAATCTTGCGGAACTTCGTACACCAGACCACTATCGGCGTAATGAACTGGAATGACTATTTTAGGATCAATCTTACGAGTAACATTAGCTGCGCCAGTTGCGTCGAGTGTGTAGCCGTTGCCACCGACAGGAATAATCAGAATATCGATTAAGCCAATCTCCTCAAGCTGTTGCTCGGATAGCTTTTCGTAAATGTTTCCAACAATCGCAATCCGAGTATCGTTGACTTCAACCCGGTAAATGGTTGAGGCAAGCGGTTCAGTTTCGCTATCAAGATGTCGTTGGGCGGCGATACCTTTAATATCGAACTCACCGACACCGTATTCACCGGGACTTTCAATGTTTAGCTTCGCCAGGTCACTGTTCAGTGAAAAACGAGCTTCAGTGGCTAGTTCGACCACGTCTTTGACAGAGACATCTTTCAGACCAACTAGTGATAGTTTTGGATCTACCACTAGGGTAGATTTCTTAGTTAAGATGACAACCGTATTGGCACCTTTATATTCAATTTCAAACATCTTCTTTTTCTCCTTTATTTCTGACTGAGGACGTTATCTTTGTCGATCGCGACACTGTGTTTGGAGGCCAGTATTTCAGTTATAAATTTATCCCGAACACTCAACCGATAGTAAAAGTCTTCGTAGGCTAGAACGCTGTAGTTCAATTCACGGCCTTCCATTTTTTCAATAATCGCCATAGCCGCTTTAACCTTTGCTTTTGGTAGCGTTCCTACCATCAGGACATCGACAGAGCTGGTTGAGCCTTTTACAAGTACACCAGATAGCATCGCTAGGCGCAGTGACGGAATGCTACTAATCGCACTCATGTATTGTTCGCTGACACCTCCTTCAGTTGCAGGCGCAGGACGAGCTGTATCAATTTGCTCGTTGGCAAAGATCGCCCGTAGCGCCGTGTAATAGTCATACCGCTGGTTTACCGTGTAGTACAGCTTGTTATCGCCAGTATCACTGGTGATAACTCCGACTTCTAGCATGTTAGACAACTCGCGTCGGACTGAATTAATTTGTTCATCGATAATACGAGTAATCTCCCGGACAAAAAAAGATTGTCCAGGGTGGTTCAAAAAAAGGTGCAGCAATTTGACACGTGTTTTTGATCCGAACAATGCATCGATCATAGCTTCTTTCCTCGTATAACTTTCGTGTTCTATCATAACATGGTTCACGGGTCTAAGCGAGACGTCCAGCGATGTATTTTTTAACCATTTCGAGCGGCATCCACTGAATAAATTGATTCCGGCGAAGCCAGGTCAGTTGCCTTTTAGCAAGATGCCAATCAGCTATTTCAAATTTTATTCTAAAATCGCTTTGTGTGATTAATCCACTAAGATATGCACGAGCTAATCGGTATATATTTCCAGTCATTGCTTCATTTTCCCAACCATATAATTCGCCCAACATTTTTGCTTCATTGACGACTCCATCATCAAATAACTGTTCACTGCGTATTTTAATTTGATTACGAAGCTTAACACTATCTGTTGCAATTCCAACAATGATGCAATTATCAATTGGTTGCTGCGACCTCTTACTGGTTATGTTTTTTTGTTCAATTGCCCGGATAACATAGCGCTTGTTTTGATCATTTTCTGGTAATGTAATGTTGTGTTGAATACAATAATTATGCAGTTCTGATAATGTTTTTGCTTCTAACTGAACCCGTAATGAGGGGTCTGCAACTGGACCAAACTGGTAATCAAAGACAACTCCATCGACATATAAACCAGTCCCCCCAACCAGAAACGGAACGTGTCCACGGGCCCGTATTTCAATAATTTTTTGGACCGCATAGGCCTTAAAGTCAGCCGCCGAAAATGGCTCACCCGGCGTCACGATATCTAGACCCCAGTGTGGTACCCGGGCTTGATCAGCCCTGCTTGGTTTGGCTGTTCCGATGTCCATATTTTTATATATTGTGCGCGAATCAGCACAAATTATTTCACCGTTATATAGTTCAGCCAGTTCAATCGCAACCGAAGATTTACCACTGGCAGTTGGACCAACGATTACAATCAGCGGAAGTTCGTTTCTCGGATGTTTTAAAATTGTTGCCACCTGATCTCCTTAAAATTATCGACAATAAAGTTGGTACAGGTAATACTTTCTGCTCGTAAATGTGTGGCTTGGACTTCTCGTCCCCCATGGTAACCAGAAGCCAGCCCGCCAAAACGGTTCACCAATCGGTGCCATGGCAGCTCTATATCACCATGATGCGCCATGCCCCCGACAACACGGGCGGCGTAGGGATGACCAGCTAGGGCAGCTAGATCTCCATAGGTGGTAACTTTACCTTTTGGGACCTGAGCCATAAGAGATTCAACCTTTTGACGAAAGTCGTTCGTCAATCTGTCCGTCACTACTATCATTATATATTTCGTAGGTACTCGGCCAGCCCATCCAAACTTACTTTCTCTTCACCAGCTTGCGTACGAATACTCACCTGTCGTTCATCCTTATCCTGTTGACCGATAATGAGCTGCACCGGAATCTTCCAGTTGGTTGCTTCACGGATTTTTTTACCAAGGGATTCATTGCGATCATCTAAGGTATAGCGTAGTTCGTTGAATTTCAGGGGCTTGTCTAACACGATACTATTTAATATTTCTTTAATATCGCTGACGTAATCTAAGACTGTGTCATTGATCGTCAAGATACGGAGTTGCTCTGGCGCAACCCAGAATGGGAACCAGCCACCGGTATGTTCGATAAAGACACTCAAAAAGCGCTCGATCGATCCCAGCAGCGCACAGTGGATCATGACCGGAGTCACACCATTACCTGCTTGGTCGGTATAGGTCAGACCAAATCGCTGGGGCTGGACAAAGTCTAACTGAACGGTGGCGACTTGATGTTCTCGCCCGATAGCGTCGGTCGCCATAAAGTCGATTTTTGGACCGTAAAAGGCCGCTTCGCCGTCTTGTTCAAAGTAGTCTAGTTCGTTGGCGATAACGGCGTTCTTTAGCTGCGCCTGTGCAGTTTCCCACAAGGCCATGTCACCAAGGTAGCCTTCACCGTCGTCGCGGTACGACAAACGAACGCGCAGCTTCATGCCAATCGTGTCATACAGTTCGCGCGCACTAGCCAGCAAGTTATGTATTTCCTGCCCGATCTGATCTGGGCGCGCAAAGACGTGGCTATCATCCTGCGTCAGTGATCGAACTCGGTTGAGTCCGCCCAGTTCACCAGTCTTTTCGTCGCGGTAATCAGTCGTTGTTTCGAGGTAGCGAATCGGCATGTCTTTGTAGCTGCGTGGTTGTGATACATAAATCTGCGTGTGATGCGGGCAGTTCATCGGTTTTAATGCAAAGTTATCACTGGTTTCTTGGCTAGTTACAAGGAATAGCTCATCACCGAACTTTGCCCAGTGGCCGGAAGTTTCGTATAACTCTTTCTTGGTAATGTGTGGCGTGAAGACCTTTTGAAAACCGTAGCGCTGACGAAGCTGGTTCGAATAACCACTCATAATGTCGCGCAAAACTGTTCCGCGGGGCGTAAACAGCGGTAATCCAGGACCAACCAATTGAGAGATAGTATAAAGATCGAGCTCACGGCCAAGTTTGCGGTGATCGCGAAGCTTGGCTTGCTCTAATCGTTCAAGGTAAAGGTCGAGTTCTTCTTGCGATGCAAAGGCGACCCCATACAATCGCTGCATCTGTGGATTCTTTTCATTACCACGCCAATAGGCACCAGCCACGCGAAGCAATTTGAAAGCGCCGACGTCTTTAGTATTTTCCACGTGAGGGCCACGACACAAATCAACAAAATTTCCGTTTTTGTAAAACGATACGTTTTCAACGGCCGATTCTCCATCTGTCGCAAGGCCAAGTTCGCTGACATCAAGATCTTTGGCAATCGTTGTACCTGATCGCTTCAAG
>JAYVYE010000001.1:0-7682 GCA_043784545.1 Candidatus Microsaccharimonas sp. | reverse complement strand
TGAAGCACCAATTATACTTGACGGTCAATCTATCGCTAATTATCCACATGTTTGCGGTATCGATTTGATTAAAAAACAGCTAGGAGAGCCAATCAAATTATTCATGTATCACGGAGACACGGTCTTACTATATAAATCAGAGACATTGGCCCAGATTGACTTTTCTGTAGCTGCTCAATAGTAAAAAACTAGCTTTATAACTGACCCATCATACTAGCCAATGATTTGTACTTCGTCAACGACACTTTTGGAGGTCTTTTTGATATGATTAAGCAATGGGTATAAAAAACGAACGCATTAATCTTATTGTGAAAAAAAGCGAGATGGACGTTCCCGGTTACCGAAGTATATACTTTCATAGACCAGCAAATTTTGTATTTGAATCTGGGGATTGGCTTGATCTTCAGTTTGAAAATCGCGAGCTCCGTGGTGGTGTGACATACTCAATTTCTTCGTCCCCAACAGAAAATAATATCAGGATCACTTTTCGTGAAGGTGTCAGCCAGTTCAAAAATGCACTTCAATCAATTAAAGCCAATGATCAGCTTTTCGTAACACAATATGGAAACGATTATGGCTTTCAATTAAAAAAGAACCAGTCGAGTGTCCTGATAGCTGGCGGCGTCGGCATTGCTCCATTTCGTAGCATGCTAAAAGAAATGTATGACATTCAAGACAAGAACGAAGTAGTACTTATTTACCTCAATCAAAACAATAATTTTTTATTCAAAAGCGAGATAGATGCATTATCTAAAAATATGCCTAATCTATCTGTTTACTACATCCTAACAAAAGAGGTTAATCGAAAGCAGCGAGAAAAAATGATAGTGTCGTTGATTAAAAGTCCAACTCAAAACTTTTATATTTCTGGACCTCCCGGCATGGTTGAAAGCAATGAACATTTGCTGATAGATACCGGCGTACCTATTCGTAATATTAGAATAGACAGCTTTAGCGGCTACTAGTTTATCCGTGAATCGCGTAAAGATGCTTTACGTCGGTGCTTCACAAAATAAATGACAAATCGTGTCGTGATATACAGCACTATGGCGATAAGTGTTACGATGATTGTCGTAAATAGCTTGACTGTAGTTTCGTGAGTTTTCAAAACTGGCACAGAATTATTTGTTGAACCGTCAGCCACTGGATTAGCAACCAATTGTGGGCAGAGTGTCTTTTGTTCACGTGTAGCGTCTTTTGGAGCCACATAGCCACTGCCAGTAGCGATGGCACAACCTATGACACTTTTGCCGGTCAAAGTACTACATTGAACGGGCTGAAATAACGAAGCATTCGACGCGTCGGCAGGCAATTCGCTGCAGGCAATTACTCGGTCATAGCTGTTCATAATACCGAAATAGGGAAATAAAAGGCCAATAAGAAGCGGTGCGACAATAAAAAATATCACCAAAAGACTCACCCCTAAACCAATCAGATGTTGAATTAAATAATGGTGCTTGATGAATTTTAAGATTATGTTTTCTTGTGATGGTGGTAGATCGGCGACGTCGACTGTCGGTATATTTATCATATTCATGTGTCTAGAATACAGCAATTATTGCGTTTGTCTGTAGGATATTTTAATAGGTATTATTTTTTAAGATCAAGCACGACTAGGTTTTCGATGTGCGGAGTGCGTGGAAAAAAGTTGTATCCCTTGTGGGCGGTGATATTATAGCTACCTAGTAGCAATGCAACGTCACGAGCCTGTGTCACTGGGTTACATGACAAATAAACAATTCGTTCCGGCTTGGTTTCGAGTAATTTTTCAACTATGACAGCGCCAAGGCCAGCTCGGGGTGGGTCAACGATAATGGTTGCACTAGCTGTGATAAAGTCGAGAGCTTTTTCACTTGGCGCCAATACGGCTTGGGCACTTTTGAGTTTCAAGCGATCAATATTTTCTTTCATTTCGCGAACAGCGCTTTCGTTGATCTCGACGAGTGTCAAATCTTTGGTACCAATTGTTAAACCAATTGTACCGACACCACTGTAAAGGTCGATCGTTGGTTTACCGGGCACAATGTAGTCTTTCATGTCGCGTAGGGCTTGTTCGTAGACTGGTAGGTTGATCTGAAAAAAGCTTTCAGTAGCATAGCTAAATTCAACGCCGTTAATAGTGTCTTTTAATGTGGTGTTACCCCAGGCCTGTAGACGCTTCGTAATAACACTGGCTGGGCTTTTTGGGTTAGAATAAATCATCTCAAAACCTTTGACTCCCAAGGCTTCGATATCAATTTCGCGGATCTTGTTAAAAGATTCACTTTTGACGTACAGTTGCATTGAAACGTGACCCTTTTGGTTAGCGCGGATCAGAAGAGTTTTCAGTGAAAAGCCAGTAGCGTGGTGGGCTCGAAGCAGGTCGCGCATTGCGATAGCAGTTTCGTTAATTTTATCCATTGCAAGGTGGCTTCCATCGACGGGTATCTTGCTATGAGTACCGCGCCCGTAAAAAGCTAAATCAAGTTGTTCAGTTTCTTTGTCCCAATACCAGCTAAATTCCATTTTATTACGGTAACCGAAATCATACGTGTCACTAAAAATAGAAATTGCACCAGGCAGTTCAACGCCGTGCAGGGCATAGGCTTCTTTGATAAGGTCGGCCTTGTGGACTTGTTCGCTGTCAAATTTCATGATTTGCCACGGGCTGGTAGAGATGTAGCTGCCTGGGTCAAGCGCTTCGATGCGATCTTTGGCTGGTTTTAAGACAGTGACGACGTAGCCTTCTGCAAAACTATTTTTCTTTCTAAAAAGTTGGACTTCAACCTCTTCGGTTGGTAAGCCACCCCATACAAAAAGTTTGCGGCCATCATCCATGGTCGCGAGTGTTTGTCCGCCACCGACAATCTTTTCGAGTGTGACGGTGACAATTGGGAAAGCTTTTTTAGTCATTTACTCTATCCATTATAGTCTATCAGGGGTAATTAGCCTATAATAGACAATACTAATGAATCGACTCGACAACTATTCTCAACATAACCTTCGTGGGCAAGACTTTATTAAAGAGCTAATCGGACATACTAACATCAAAACAAGTGACATTGTGTATGACATTGGCGCTGGAACTGGAGCAATTTCGGCGGCACTTTCTGGAAAGGCAATGCACGTTTATGCGATTGAGTTTGAGCCGTTAGCTGCTCAAAAATTGCGTGAAAATATGCGCGCATATGAAAATGTCACAGTAAAGGAGGGTGACTTCCTTGAAATGGCCTTACCTGATGGCGAGTACAAAATCTTTGCAAATATTCCATTTCATCTCAGTTCGCCAATCGTTCATAAAATTACCGAAGACATTAATCCCCCCAAAGCCGCTTACTTGATAGTGCAAAAACAGTTTGCCAATAAACTATTGCCGAATTCGGACCGTTTTACCGGGCAGCTAGGAATGATGATCGGTCCTACTTTTGGCGTCCGAATCCGTCGACCACTAAAACGCAGCGACTACACACCTCCACCAAGTGTCGATACAGTCCTGATTGAAATTAAGAAACGCGACGAACCATTTATTCCCCTGGATCAGATGGAAAAATACCGTGGCTTTATTGAAGGTTGTTTTTCAGACCCAAAAATATTTGCTAAAACGCCTCGAAAAATGATAGGTTTGCCAGAAGGTATTAAGCCTTCTGAAATGCGCCTACATCAATGGGTTGAACTTTTTACGGCGTATAAATTTAAATAAACTATTTTTTTAAGCTATGAAAATGGCCGCGCTTTTAAAGGCACGGCCGGTTTCACCCAGTCAAAAACAAGAGAGACTACTTGGTGCGGGGACATTTCTTGCAGTGATGATGATTGCCAATCTCACACACTGCACAGGATTCGGGACACGGACATTCATCCGCTGGTGTCACCGGTATATTGGTCATCTGATTGGCGGCGCTTACTTCGATTACAAGATCACTATTTTTTTCCTTTAGGGCGGCGTTAACGGCGGTGATGATGGAACTGCGCGCATCATTGTTGCCGCTGTTAGCTGCTTGTAGGGTTTGCGACCAGATGTAAATCTCGACACCATCGGTACCGTCGTAGCAAACGTGGTGAGTCGGCTTTTGTTGAGCCAATTCAACCACCTCCTATCTTGGTTGAGGGTGAAAAGTACACACAAATGTGATGGCTATACCATAGCACAAAAATACAATTTATGCAACACACTATTTAAAGTGACGTCAACTGATGCCGTATAATATAAAGACTACTAACAAGGAGAATAATATGGAACTTGCTAACACTTTTTACGTAATCGGTATCATCTGTATGAGCCTTATAACAGTTGTCTTGATTGCCCTGATTGGTGTGGTTGTTGCTATCAGCGTTAAAATTAACCACATTCATCGTCAGATCGAAGAACGACTTCGCCCGATGAAAGAGTTTGCGGGTGCGGCTGAAAATTTGGCACGAAAGGCAAAAGAAAAATTTGGTAAATAAACTGCTATACTAACAAAGTTACAAACATTTAAAACGTATCCAGAGTGCAGTGAGAGATCTAGCTCTATGACCTGCCGGCAACCAGTTTCTGAATATCTAGTATCAGAATCAACGGTGCCCCTTCTAACCCTACTCGGGAAGATAAAATTTAAGAGTCTTCACTCCTTCTTTTATTTTTCTGTCAGTAATGGCATGAAGATACGAGAAGGAGTATTTTAATGTCAATTTTTAAAACCGCCGAAAGCGTTTCGCCGAAACATCCTGATAAGATTTGTGATCAAATATCGGATGCGATTTTGGATGCACATTTACGCGAAGATCCAGACGCCCGCGTAGCAGTCGACGTAGCTGGTGGACATGGCACTGTATTTGTGACGGGAGAAGTAACGTCGAAGGCGCAGGACGTAGACGTTGCGGCAATAGTAAAACGTCTGGCTGGTAGTGTTGAACTTATCGAACATATTGCTCGTCAAAGTTCTGAGATTGCGCACGGTGTTGATACTGGTGGCGCCGGTGACCAAGGGATTATGGTCGGGTATGCAACGAACGAGACCGTTGAACTATTACCTTTGGAATTCGTATTGGCACGTAAATTGAATCAGTATCTGTATGCAATCTGGCCGTATGATGGCAAGACTCAGGTAACGACCAAAGACGGTATAATTGTGTCAATAGTAGCCAGCTATCAACATGCATTACGATCTGAATTAACTGCAAAAGTTTTGAAATGGATCGAACAAGAATCAGCTGCCGCTTTGCACGGCAACGTAGTGCTACACATCAACCCAGCGGGTGACTGGAATATTGGTGGTTTTGACGCTGATGCTGGATTAACTGGTCGGAAATTAATCGTGGATAGTTACGGTCCACGTATCCCGATTGGTGGTGGCGCGTTTAGCGGTAAAGACCCTAGTAAGGTCGACCGTTCGGCTGCCTACATGGCCCGCAAGATTGCAATTGATTATCTAAAAGAACGTCACGCCAAAGAAGTTTTTGTGTATCTGGCATACGCGATTGGCTTTGATTCACCATTAGAAGCGACGGTTATGATTGACGGCAATGAAGAGCTGATTCAGGGGTATGATTTGTCACCTAGAGGCATTATTGAGGCTTTAGATTTAAAGCGACCAGTCTACGAGCAAACGGCAAGGTATGGGCATTTTTGGAACACAACTTGGAGCTGGAATCTCATTTAGAGTTTGGCAGATCAATGTTGAATTGAGTATGTTTATTTTGAGATAACCGAATCTTGCCTTTGAAGTGCGTTTCAACAATTTGCTTTGTGATGTACAAGCCGATTCCCAGGCCATCGCTCTTACTGCTTTTGTGGGGCTCAAACAGCCTAGGCCTTAAATCGGGCGGTATCCCCGGACCAAAATCCTTAACAGTGACATGTACGGATTGTTTTGATTGTGAAACTTCAATAATAATTTTAGATTTTGTATTCTGCAAAGTAGCTTGATGGGCATTTGTCACAAGAATAATAATTGCTTGAGCAAGTCTTGATGGATCTCCAAAGACAGTAGTATGGTCATGGCTTTTTTGACCCTGGGACTTTAGCTGAATATTGACAGTGGGTAGTTTCTTTTTTAAGTGATAAATTGTTTCCTTTAAAGTTTTCGTAACGTCGAACCTTTGAACATTATCGCTGTCTTTTATTTGTTCGCGTACTTTTTCGATAATAGCATCAATATAAGTAATACTATCTTTGGCATGCTCAATTGCAACTGAATTGTGATGTCGGTCTTTTATATCATCAATATCTAGCGTCAAAATGCTGAGGTGGTTGGCTAATTCATGAAGGATGACGGTTGTTAATTGGCCCAATTCTGCAAATCGATAGAGTTGCTTCATTTCTTGTATTTGTGCTTCGCGCAAGTGACGTGTTTGTTCCTCTAGGCGAAGGGCGAGTGAGTCTTTTTCGATCTTTAAGGCACGTTCGGCTTCAAGTGCTCTTGAAAGAGTGCGTTCCATTTGCCCGCCAGATAACCAGGCAAGCAGTGCGAATATACTAAATATAATCGCATAACTGACAACATCATAAATCGTCGATGCATCATCGAGCATCGTTCGATCGGGCTCGTTAAGTCCAAATACAGTTGCGATCTGTAATAAAATAAGTAAGACAATAACTCCAAGGGTAACCCAAATTATATATTTTGCTCCAAGCATGATGCCAGATAATATAATGACAAATCCAAGCACTAGGAGCCCAATTGGTGCATTAATACCCCAGAAATGAAGTATGGACACGGCGATGAATGCGTAAAGCAAAATGAGCATCCAGGCGGCTAGCTTGATACACTGCTGGGCTATAACATATCCGGTTATTGCTAAATACGCAATTGTGGACATACCAATTATTATTTGCGTTAAAACGTATGTATTATGAAATACAAAATAGCCCATACAAAGCATGGTTGTTAATAGACCGACTATGGTAAAGCTACCAATTAAAATAATTTTTGTCATTGTCTTTTGCGTACCGACTCTTTCGATAATGCTCATTCGAACATCATCCTTCTTCAACTTTGTAACCGAGTCCGTAAGCCGTTTTAATGTATGCGCTTTCGAAAGGACGGTCAACCTTGTCTCGCAGGTGTTTGATATGGACGTCGATTGTAGTCGTCCAGCTATTTGTATGAGTGCTCCAGACATGATCCATAATCATGTTTCTTGTCATTATTCTGCCTTTATTTGTAATAAGGTATTCAAGAATATCGAATTCTTTACGACGAAGTACGATGTCTTTACCAGAACGCGATACCTGATGTTTATCAATATCCATTACTAAATCACGGTACTCAAGAAGTGGCCGTAGTTGTCGTCCGACTTGGCGTCTTCCAACCGCAGCGATACGCGCCCGTAACTCGTCGGTGTTAAAAGGCTTTGTGACATAATCATCAGCGCCGGCATCAAGAAGCTTGACTCTATCTTTCAGATCACCGTTACCCGTCAGTACCAAGATAGGACTTTGTATATTCATTCCACGCATCTTTTCACAGACATCAAAGCCGGACATATCGGGTAGGCCAAGATCTAGAAGGATGACGCCGTATTGGATACGGGCTGCTTTTTCAAGAGCGTCGGTGCCATTTTCAACTATATCAACAGTGTAGACGCTTCGTAAATGATACGAAATTCTTTCAGCGAGCCTAGGGTTATCTTCGACGAGCAGTAGCTTCATTCTGTTTTCCTCCGATTTTAATGTTATTTTAAGATTACGATATTTTTATTAAATAATCTTTAACTTTTTT